>NZ_CATKVU010000005.1 GCF_949820605.1 Segatella copri | reverse complement strand
TTGCTTGAGTTTGTGGCAACGAACAGGAAGCATCTGTAGCAGGCATTTTTGGCGCCGTCAAGATTTTTTACTTTATCATTTTTAAAAAAGAGGTAAAATGTGCCATATAATGCAAATATGGATGGTTTTGTATTTTTATGAAGTGTAGAAAAAGCAAGAAGGGTGGTGGTATAGAGTCCGTCACCCTTCTTGCGCTATTTCTTTGGTGTGTAGTTGATTGAAAAGATTCTTTTAATCTTTGCAACTGTTCCTGGTGCCACATCACAAAGCTTTGCAACTTTGACTATGCTCAACCCTGCTTTTAGTTCTTTGATGACATGCTTGTATTCCTGTTCAAGTTGCTCCTTGGTCTTGACGCTTCCTTCTTTTCGACCAACCTTCCCTCCCTTGTCCCGGAAGTTCTTGTAGCCGCTCTGCAGTCTCTCCTTGATGGCTGTTCGTTCTTTCTCGGCAAACTTGCTGAACATAGCAAAGAGCATAGTGAAAAGAGTATTCTCGCTGCTATCTTTGTTAAACATACTTAGGTTTTCTCGCAAGAAGTAAACGTTCAAGTGGTGGTCATGAAAGAACTTGGCCAGCTCGGTCATTTCCCAGACATCACGTCCCAATCTTGACACTTCCGACATTAAAATACAGTTTACGTTTTTATTTACAACTGTGCAGTATCTCAAACATTCCTGCAAGAATCGTCTTTCTGAGTTTGGGGTTGCTCCAGACTGATAGTCCTGAAAGACTTTTGCAATTTCGATGTTATATTCCTTTGCAAATTCTGTCAGTTCCTTAACTTGACGTTCCGTGTCCTGCTTTCCAGCTGACGTTGACACTCTTGCGTATATTACTGCTATCATAATCGTTTTATTATAAATTAATCCAAAGGATTTCTTTGTATTGTTTTATACCAAGAAAATACAAAGGTACAAAGATTTTTTTGTATTGCCAATTTTCTTATGTTATTTTTCTCAAAAAGACGAGGTCTTCTGTTTCCGCTTCAACTTGAAATGTTATTTTGGCATTTCAAGTCTTTCAAGCTCTTCCTGTTTCCCCTTTCTCTCTTCCTGTTTCTTTCTATCTCTTCTGGTCTTTCAGACAAGTTCTAACGAAGAAGTAACAACAAGTCTTAAAACGAAGCTCGCTATCTTTAATGATGCTTAAATGTTCGCTTTACTTAGAGAGTTTTCTTTGCTGATACAGAGAATTTTACTATCTTTGTAGTAAAGTTTTTATAGAGCAAAAGTAATGTACTATTGCAAGTTGGGGTATTGTTAAACAATTCTCTACGAGCATTGGTTTAAAATACAGAACTTGATTACTCGCAAGCTCGCAATAAAATGTATGAATAATGGAAGAAAAGAAAGAAACAATATATCGCTTCAACGGTGACGAGGCTTTACAGAAAGCTTCGCCTGGCAAGGCGTTTTACCTGGTAACAGAAGATGTTGCTTCTGGTAAATCCAAGAAGGTATTTATGCCTATATTGGTATTGGACGTTCATATTAGTGGAGGTCCAGAACGGTTCTACATACATGCTTTCATTTGCAAAAAAACGAAGAATGCTTATCAGGGATTGAAGTATGAAATAACAGCAGATGAGTATCAGAAGTTTCAGCAGTACAAAGGAGACAAGCGAAGAATAAATCTTCTCTTGAAAGCTTCTGGTGGTTCCCTTGTTGTGAAGAAAAATGCGGCAACCGTAATCAAGGGAATAAGAATGACTGCAGAACTTGCTGATGAGCTTACAGCGAATGCTGCTAAGTGCAATATGTCTTTTTCAGACTATTGTAGAACGTTGCTGCAAGGCAAAACTCCTACGGTGGCACTGACTCCTGACGAAATGGAAGTGATGAAAAATATTGTACAATATCGAACTGATGTAATGAAGTTTGCTGGAGCATACTTTAAGGTTCTTCGTGGTGTCCCAAACAGCGAAAGACCAAACTATATAGTCGCCGGAGAAAGCTTTGCCTTTTGGAGAACATATATACAGAAAGGGTTAAAGTGTTTGGATCGTCTCATTGATAAATGTAAGTGATATGGTTATTAAAATACAAACGGCAGATAGTAGTCATGGGCACAATGCCATCAACTATGCTATGAACAAAAAAGCGGATGATGGTCGGAAACCTGAATTTATCTCTTCTGCTAATATGCCATGGGATAATATTTTTGGTGACCCGATAGAGCCTCGTGCCGTATGGGACTATATGAAGATGAGACAGAAAAACTGTGGAAGGAAAATTGAAGATCCGTTTTTTCACATTGAACTTTGCCCATCAAAGGAAGAAAGTGCCGGCTTTACGAAGTCTGACTGGATAAAACTTATAGACGATTCTATTAGAAATTTAAGTACTCCTTTTGTTTCTAAAAGAAGAGGAAAGATAAAAGGATGGGATATAAAGAACTCGCAATGGGTTGCGTGTCTTCATACAGATACCGACAAGCCTCATATTCATCTGATATTAAATCGTATCACAGAGGAGAATAAAGTTCTTGATGATACTCAATATAAAGATAGAGCAAAGCAAGCTGCGAACAGACTTGCTGTTGAGCGAGGATGGACAAAGGCAGAGAGTGTTGGTGAGCGTGATGGAGCAGAACGAAAGAACAGAATACATAAAGATGCAATAGATGTATTGGCATGTATGAATAAGTTTAATCTGGAGAGATACTTTGAAGGCATGCGCTCTCGTGGTTGGATCATCGATGCTAAGTATGATTCAAAGGGAATCTGCCGAGGCTATTCCGTTGGAGAACGCCTATTCAAGGTTGATGGGAGTTTGTCTAGTACGATTCTTGTACAGTCTTCTAAGTTGGGCTTTGGACGTGATCTGATGGTATCGAAGCTTCAAGGAACCTGGAACATATTACATCGTCCGCAAATCCAGAGAATCGATAATGTAGTATCTGCTGGTAGAGGTTCCTTTACGCCTACATATAATAATGTAGAGAATAACCCTGCAAAGAGAGAAGAGCTTCCTAAGAAGCCTCAGTGGAAGTGCAGTAGCTATGATGCGATGCAGAACTGGAACGATGAAGAGATAATGAATGCTCGTATTCCTGATGCAGCATTTAGCCTTATCGATGAGCTGGTGAAGCCGCTCAATAGACTTGAATATTGGGATAGAGACGAAAACCTTCCTGCGAAGGCGCAAATTGTTGCTGTTGCAGTCTTTGAATTTATGACTGCTGCAAATGTGTATCCTTCTTCTTCTGGCGGCGGTGGTTCCAACGACAATGATCTTCGTTGGGATGGAAAGACGGAAGACGAATTGCAGCGGATGGCTGCGGCTGCTGCTCGTAAGGCAGTAGGGCGTTGTACGAGTCATTTGACGAAGAAGCGTGGCATGAGAAGATAATAGAGATAGAAGAATAAATGTAGTTGTGCTTTTTGAATTAAGGTATCATGCTTTTAAGCACAACTGCATTTGATAGTATAATTATAATAAAATAAATAAAGATGGCTAGAAATGATTATGATTTTGGTATGGAAGATGTAGCTGAGGATGTTCAGTCACCTCATGAGAAGGTTTCGTCTTCTGTAGAGAATAAAGATAATAGCAATGTTGACAATAGCTATGAGCGCAAACGCTTAGAAAGCAATCTTGCTCTTTTAAAGGAAGTTGAAGAACTTGCTAGAAGCATAAATGAGAAATATAATGAAATAAATGCGATGTATGAAACTGCAATTGGAGATGAGAGAGATCGGTTGCAGGGGCTAAAAAATATTCTGGAGCAATGCGAAAGCATGTATTCAAATATTTCTTCTTATATTGACAGCGCTAAGAATGCTTTGGCAAACATAACTGTTACAATTTCTGAAGAAGCACGTGACAACATCAAGAAAGGCGTGCAGAAGGGCGTACAGGAAGCTTATGCTGATGAACGTAAGAAACATATTGATGAGCTAGAGACATACAAGAAAGAGTTTCTTGTTAGTTTCAAGAGTGACATAAATAATGCAGCTTTAGAAGTCGTAGATGGTGTAAGAAAGTCGTATAAAGGTATGTTTTGGAGAACATTCATTATTGCTACTGCATGTATGTGTATAACGCTAACTGCACTGATTAAAATATTTGGTGATGCTTATGCGTGGCTAGCCATTGTCGGAATACTGCTTGTCGGTGTAGATTTTTGTGTTTGGATATATCGTTATTCGAAAATGTTTGGCTCTAAATGATGTGCATGGTATGGAAAAATGAATCAAGATATACCTTTCGAGCATCAGATGATGTTCATCATCCGAGATTACGACCGCAAGGTTGAGGAAAATATGGAACTTCGCAAGGAAGTGGAAGAACTATCTGCAGCCCTGGAAAAGCAGGGAGCGGAGTTGAAAAAAGCAAAGAAGGAACTCAAAAAGATGCCTTCTTTGAAGGATAAGGCGATGCAGCTAGAGGCTGTTAGGCGTAAAAACGAGAAACTGGCCAGACAAGCTAGCTTGCTTCATAAGTGTATGGTGTATATACGCAACCAGAGCCGCCACCTCCTGGCTATGGTAGAGGTTCCTGGCTTACGTGACCTGGAACAGCGCATGAACGAGGCACTGAAGAAATATGATGAATAGTTTGGTAATTTCAGATATTATGTCTATATTTGCAAGCAGTAAACGCAGGCGTTCACAGAACTTATTCTATGTTCGTCAAACTTCTTGAAAAATCGCCAAATTTTGAGATAGAGGTAGAGAACTCTTTTTGTAGGGAATTTAAACAAATAAGATATATGGCAAAGAATGTAGTGCTGATTTTAGAATATGGTGATGGCGGATACTCTTGTTACAATGATGAGCCATTGGGTAATTATGGTGTCATAGATGGCGATGGTGCGACCGCTGAGGAAGCCAAGGCCGACTTCATGAAGGCTCTTCAGGAATGTAGGGATGATGACCCTAACAACAAGGACTTGCAAGACTTGACGTTTACATATAAGTACGACGTGCAAGCTTTCTTCAAGGAGTTCTCCTTTCTCAACGCTACCGAGATTGCCAGACGTGCAGGCATCAACCCATCGCTCATGCGCCAGTATGTAAGTGGAGTCAAGACCGCTGGAGAGAAAACATACCAACGACTCAACGCCTGTATGGGCAATATTAAAGCGGATTTACAAGCAACCGTCTTTTGATGGTTGTGTTTCATAAAGTAATTAAATGAACTCTTTAAGCCCCTGGTGCGTGACGCATCGGGGGCTTTTTTGTGCCCAAATGTTAAATCTTACTATACATAACAAAAAAGTTATCTTTTTGTTTGGTAGCATATAACTTTTTTGTTATCTTTGCATCGTCTTTCAGACAAAGAGATCTTTTAATTAATTAAACTCCTTTCATTAAATGAAAACTAGTCAACTAGTTAGACAGCTGAACCGAGCGGGATGCTTCGTTGTTCGGCATGGTGGAAATCACGATGTTTGGTACAGTCCTATTACAGGACTTAAATGTCCGGTTCCACGACACGGCAGTCGGGAAGTCGCTCAAAAGACTTACGACAGTATTCTAGAAAGATTGCTCGGGCTTTAAGCCCGGCAATTTTTCTCTAGTTGACTAAGTTCGTTGAGACGGATGGGGTGGTTAGTTTTAAGGTCTCTTTTTAATTGATTAAAAAGTATGGCAACAAAAGTAACGATACAGGTTGAGAAAGGTAAGCAGGAGAAGAACTTCTCTTGCTTCATGGTTGAGAAGCTTCCAAACTTTGGACTTACTGGGTATGGCAACACCGCCAAGCAAGCTATTGAGGATATGTATGTGGCACAGAAGGAAATCAAGGAGCTTCTTGAGCAAGAGGGTAAACAAATGCCTGAGTTGGAGTTTACGTTCCGCTTTGATATTGGTTCCTTCTTTGACTATTACTCATACCTCAATATGAGTGGGGTCGCAAAGAAAGCTGGCATTAACGCATCGCTTATGAGACAATATTCGATGGGTATTCATGAGCCTAGCAAAAAGAGAAAGCAGCAAATTTTGGAATGCCTTCATCAAATAGCTAAAGAATTACAGACTGCCGTAATTTGACATACGACAGTTTTCATATAATGATAGGAAATATAATTAAAAGATTTCTGAGCCCCTGGTGCGTGACGCATCGGGGGCTTTTTTGTGTCCAAATATTAAATCTTACCTGGCAATACGTTTTTTCGTAGTAAGTTTCGGTAGGAGTACACCTTAATATTAACTTAATTTGTTATGTATCTTTATTGTTTTCTCTTGAAAGTGTTAAAATAAAAAGTAGTGCTTATAAAATGATGGACTCCCAATATTTATATATACCTTTGCAGCAAAAAAGCCCTCGACAACACGGTCAAGTCTTTGATTATGAAAAAGATTATTTTAATGATGATAGCAATGACAATATCATTTGCTTCATTCGCACAAAACAAAGACGTGACAACGTTCCTCGGCATACCAGTTGATGGAACCGTTTCAAGTATGAAACAAAAACTGGTAAGTAAAGGTTTTGTTCCTAAGAAGTTTGGTGATGAAGAATATTTAGAAGGCGAATTTAATGGGTGTAATGTTAATGTATATATCCGCACCAACAATAATAAGGTATATAGAATCATGCTTGCGGATAATTTTACTGTGGATGAAGCCCAAATAAAAATTCGTTTCAATAATCTTGTGAGCCAATTTGAAAATAACAAACGGTACTTTTCGCTTGATAAATACACTTTGTCTGATGAAGAAGATATATCGTATGAAATGACTGTTCACAATAAGAACTATGAAGCTGCGTTTTATCAAGTTCCCGATATGGAGAAAACCTACACTTTGGCTTTACAAGAGAAAGTACGTAATGAGTTGTTAAGCAAATACACAGAGGCTGAATTAAAAAATCCGTCAGAAGAAATAACGAAGGAAATTGCAAATACAACAATAAAAATAGGCACGGAATTGATGCTTATGAAACCTGTTTGGTTCAAAATTGTAAGAGTTAATGGAGAGTACTACATTTGTATGTTCTATGATAATATATACAATCAAGCCGATGGGGAGAATTTATAAGACAAAACAAGAGGTGGGGTAGGGATTCTCTACCCCTTTTTATTTGCACTATGGTGAGCTTTATTGATATAATCTGTTATGCTTGTAAAAATGCAAGTATCTGAAATCGTGTTTTTTACATTCGTTTGTTGTGTAATAATGTAAACATTATGCCTTTATGCTTTGTTAATGTTTTGTTTGTATTTGTTAACTGTGTTCTCTTGCGTATTTCATATTTTTTTTGTATCTTTGCACTATAATTAATGAATATGTTACACAATCAAAATATAGAAATATGAAACATAAAACAATAGAAGCTATAGAAGCAACAGAATTTGTATGCAACCTGGTTAAGGTAGGCGGTAACTCATGTGTCGAGTGTTTATCCACAAGACGCCATCTTTTTTTTGACGAGACAAGAGAATTCGTAGAGTTGTTGCACAAGCACGGTTATGACGTTCTGACCAAGAACGACCAAGAATTTGAAGAGAAGCTAGATAGTTACAACCGTGTTCTTGAGCTTCAGGCGAAAAAGAGCGGATTGACTTCGTACACAAAGTATGAACTGGAAGAGCTGTGCGTATGTGGAGATTATATGTTTGTAGAAAATGACTACAACTTGCCCAGCAAAGAAGTAGATATTAAAGATGCTAGAGGTGGAAAGCGTGAGGGCGCAGGTCGCAAATCGAAACATAAGAATCTTGAATATTCAGAAACAACAACTATCAGAGTTCCAAAGTTCTTCAAGAAAGATATAAAAGAATTGATAGACTTCATCATCGAGAATCCCGGCATCAAACATGCTTTATTTAATGCACGTTTCTTTGAAACTAGTAATGAAGAACAGAAAAAGAATTCAAAATTGGTATGGGAACTCTACAACAAAATTCCGAATTTCTCATCAAAAGAAGAATAGAAAAATATACATAATCAAGTTGTAAGTTAGAGAGAGCAAACAAAAGTTCTCTCTAACTTGCTGTGCAAGAATGATAATGTAACACATTCTAAGTTTCATGCAAAGTTATATTTTTATATACTAAACTTATATTTTCATATACTTCTGCTTATACAATACTGCGTTAAATTAATATTTAATCGTCTGTAAATCAATAACTTATATTAAGAAATGCTTATGAAAACTTAACTGTAAAAAGTTGGTCAAGTCGCTGATTTTCAGTAACTTTGTAGATCACGACAAATACAATATTACATGAATACAGGACTTGACCAATATATGGATATCTTTAAAGATGCAGTTGAAGATTCAGCTGCAAAGATAACAAAAAGTTTCGAGAAAATACTCATCGAGGTGATAATTTTGTTCATGGTAATACCAAGAAAGATAAATTTCACCCAAATGGGGAGGTATGGCTTGCATGTTGAGCAAACCTATCGCAACGCATTCGGCTTGAAAAAGTCGAAGTGCATTGATTGGCTCAAACTTAATGTCTCACTTGCCAAGCGCTTCTTGGGTAAACAGGGAAGATGGGCTATTGCCATTGATCCCAGCTACATCAGTAAAGCTGGCAAGAAAACACCACATATCGGTCGTTTTTGGTCAGGATGTGCTCAGTCTGTTAAACATGGTCTCGAAATCATGGGTATTGGACTCATTGATATTGATACCAAAGACTGCATGATGTTAAGAGCCCACCAGTCGCTAAATAATAAAGAACTGAGTCTTAGAAACAAGACTATGGTAGATTTCTATATCAGCGTCATTAAGCGTTACCGCAAGGAACTTCTTAAACTCTCAACCCTCATAGTTGCAGATGCTTACTTCTCTACAAGTACATTTGTTAATGGGATAAAGAAAGAAGGGTTCTCTTTGATAAGCCGCTTTCGTGACAATGCTTGTCTCTTTTATGTCTATACTGGTCCACGTACTGGAAAACGTGGTCGCCCCAAGACCAAGGATGGCAAGATTGATATGAAGAATCTTGACCTCACTCGAATGGAGAAGATGGAGATGAAAGATATAGAAGGAACAGCTTATACTTTGATTGCCTATTCCAAGGCACTCAAGTGTAAAGTTAGACTTGTCATCTGGCAGATGCCGAATGGCAAGAAGAAACTATTCTTCTCTACAGACACCTCACTTTCGGGTGAAGAGGTACTTCTTTATTATAGAACCAGGTTTCAGATCGAATTTTGCTTTCGTGACGCCAAAGGCTATACTGGTCTTATGGACTGCCAGGCTCGCGATAAGTGGAAACTCGATTTTGCTTTCAATGCTTCGTTCACATCACTAAATGTTGCCAAGGTAACTATGAAGGAGATGGGAATGGAATATTCTATGTCTTCATTCAAGTCACTGATGACCAACATTTATCTGGTGAGACGAATTTTTAAAGCATGCGGGTACATCCCGAACCGAACTTTAATTAGCAAGATTTTCAAAGATCTCTCGTGCTTACAGCGTATAGCTGCTTAGCACATTATTGAATTATTAACGAACTATTGTTTATGCTTTAATAAATAATTTTTATTGTATTTATTAAATACTATATGTTTGTTCTTTGGCTTTGTCAATTTCTACTTGACAGACTATCACGACAAGATTTGGAATGGAATGTTATACTGGTTTGTAGTCTTTGCATTGAAGAGCTATTGAGCAAGTTGCACACGTTGTGTTGCATGCTGCTACGTCTGTGACAGTGTAGGCTCCTGTTTTACGGCTTCCGTCACGTTTGATCAATCCGGCAGAAGTGAGACTGGCAAGTCCGTAAGCGGCTGTTCTTTGAGAATAGTCAAGTTCTGATACTATATCTTGAAGTTGCTTGCCGTTCTTGGATTCACGTATTTTCCAGAACACTTCCTGTGCTTTTGGCGGTTGTGCCATGAGGCGCTGACGTATATCTTCATTGAGTACAGTAGATTTTTCTGCTAGTTCTACAGCTCGTTTCTCACGAAACTCCTGACGTGCCAGGAAGGCTGCTTTTCGTGCAGCCTTTTCTTCGTTAGAAAGTTGTTTATAGCCATCTTTTCTTAACGTGCAGTTTTCTTGCAGGTTATTTTGTCGCTCTTCATACTGCAGTGTATCGCTATTTTTTAACTTGCAGTTTTGTTGCGGGTTATTTTTCGCAGAGTTTTTAGCATCTTCCTCAACCATATTTTTTCCTGTTAAAGCTACCGGTGTTGGTAGTTCTTCGGGAGTGAAGAAAATAGTCTTTGCATCTTTGAAGGCGTAGTTATAGACTGCATTCTGCAATACCAGGTTCTGCTTTTCAATGCTAACTTCTGAGCGTTGCGGATGAGAGTATAGTTCGCCCGTTTCGAGACCTAATACACCTATTTTCGATAGTGTCTCTGGGTGTTCGTTGTTCACCTCGACTATTTTTTCAAACGCATATTGAGTGAGATCATCAGGTACGGCAATGAAGAAGAAATCTGTCCAGCCAACATACTTCCATAACTTCTCGTCACGCATCAGGTCATCTTTAAACTCTTTTATCTCTAGGGCAATGGTAAAACAATGCCCTTGATTAAGAGCTCGATAACCTGGTTTAATGAATAGTATAACATCAGGAATTATCTGTAGCTTTTTGTCGAGTCCAATGCGTGTCTTTTCGCCTGTTGATTCACGTAAACGGAACTCTTCGAATATCTTATATTCCAAATATTCTACAGGAATGCGTTCTGTCCAGGGATAGGCATGCAAGCACATGTCTTTAACAAATGCTTGTATCTTCTTGCCTTTTAATAAGTTCTTTAATTCTGCATGAGCTTTCATACAAACTCCTTTCTTTATGTTTTATATTTGATTTATAATTTTGTCGCAAAGATACTAAAAAACATTTAATTTGCAAAATATCTGCATATTATTTTTCGGGCGTTAGATGTGTTTAACTTGCAAACATCTTGCAAGTTATTGTCTGGTATTTTGAAATTATAAATGAAATAGCAAAAGTTTTGCTTTTAATATGTAAAATATAATAATCTGATATTCGTGTTTCCTGTAGCTTGGTTTAAAAGAGTGTTTTACTTAAAAAATACGTATAAAGGTGCCCTTAGTATACCTTCATACGTATTTTTTTTGAGTAAAACCCGGTTGGTTGAAAATATGATATAAGTAGGTGATTTCGTAAAAATGTTAATAAAAATACTTGTATAACAGAAACAATTTACCGAGTTGTATATATTGTGTCTGCAAGATGATCATATCGAAGAAGTTGCGAAGACGTGCCAGCTGTTATCGTTGTCTCTTCTTTGGATGTAACCTTTTTCTATCATGGCTCGCAATTGCTTTTTCACTGCTGTAACAACAATATCTGCTTCTTTACTTAACTCTTCTGTTGTTATGTATGGATTTTCTTGCATGGCATGAAGTAATTTATTACTGGATTCACTTCTGAACACAATTTTACTTCCGTCATACCACCATACTTTTTCAGATGTTTCTGTAGCGAAATCTATGTAGTATTTCAATTCCTTTTCAACAAGTCCATTAAAATATTTTGCAAAACGTTTAATTTGTGAGATTTTGGCATGTGCTCCTGCAGAAGGTGTAGGACCTACTACAACGTCTGTTTCATGTAAGGCATCTATATATTTGTTCTTGTTTTTGTTTCTGACAACAACCATTGGCCAATTATGGCGTGCAAGGATGTAGTTTACCATTAGTCTGGCAACTCGACCATTGCCATCCTCAAATGGATGAATTCGTATATAGCGGTAATGGAATAGCGACGCTAGTTCAACGGGAGTTAGAACTCCTGAAGCTTCTTCCTTGTTAAACCAAGTCACGAGATCAGACATTAGAGCAGGAGTTTCTTCTGGTGATGCGTACTCAAAATAATCTCCGTAGCGAGTCCTTACACTGTTTGGTCGGGTCTTGTATCGTCCTGCATGAACAGTATAGCTTGTTTGTATTCCACCTGGTAGTTGGTTATGTACTTCATAGTCCTCACGAAGTAATGTTTTGTGAAGTTGACGTATAAAGGTTTCTGTAAGTGGCATATTCAAGTTTTTGGCCTCTTCTTCTATCATTTTCAAGCTAACTTGACTTGCTTTCATGTCATTAAAATCTTTTAAGTCTCCCTCTCCGCTAACTTTCCCAAACAATAATAATAACTCAGTTTGGCCATACGTTAAAGTATTTCCTTCGATATGATTGCTATTGTAGTTATAATCAACCGTAAAGCGTTGACTCAAAAGATATTGCTTCCTTTCTGGTAGAGGTTGCAATGATTGCCATTTTTGATATAATATATCTATTTTGTTCATTTGTTCATTTTTTTGTTTAACCATGTTTTTGTCTCTCACTTCTTCTTGCAGATATGTGGCTTTCTTGTTGGTTCTATGCCTTCAATGCGCAAAAATCTGTAAATAGAAGATTTCGATTTTATACCTAGCTGTTTTTGGATTTCATCTATGGTCATGCCGTTCTTGTAAAGGGATACTGTAGCCTTGGCTTTTGTATGTCGCTTTAGCTTTGGCCTTCCCATTTTCTTGCCCTTTGCCATGGCTGCTTTGCGTCCGGCTTGGGTGCGCTCAACGATAAGGTCACGTTCAAATTCAGCAAGACTTGCGAAGATATGCATCATTAATTTGCCAGATGTGGATGACGTATCGATATTGTCTTTAAGAGATTGTATCGATACTCCTTTTTCGTGCAACTCTGAAATGATGTTTAGTAAATCTCTTAAAGAACGTCCTAGACGGTCGAATTTGTACACGACTAGTATGTCTCCCTTTCGAAGGTATTTTATCGCTTCTGCTAGCTCTAAACGGGCTTTTATGCCGCTTTTGTGCTCGGAATACACCTTTTCGCAACCAGCTTTTTCTAATTCTGCCAATTGTAAGTCCAAATTCTGGTCTTTTGTGGAGACCCTTGCATATCCGATCTTTGCCATGTTTATATTTCTATTTAATTTCGATTGCAAAGATACAAAAAATCGAAATAACTACCAAGATTTTTAGCAGTTATTTCGAGATTATTTTGTAGTTCGATTATATTTTAATTTTATCGAACTTTATTTTATTTTTACCTTTCTGCAAAGCTAGTTGGATGTATTTTATGCCATTAGGACTATTATTCCTTAAGATATTTTTCCTTTAATTCTCTCTCTACGCTTAGAGATGGATGATTATATATCTGCAAACGACATACTTCATTTGGTATTTTTTCATAAGATGGTGTATTTTCTATCCATATAAGGTGATTATCATCTATAGAATAGAGGTATTTTGTATCTGGTGTAGTTATATAATCGCTAATATTTTTAATATAAAGTCTATTTGCTTTTTCGTTATACATATAAGGTAATATGACATATCCTATTTTTTGTGGTGGAATAAAATATAATAATCTAAAAGAAGTTTTCTTACGAATTTTATAAAAACCAGTACATATATCTCCAACGATGTCTCCAACTTTTAAACTGTCTAATATTACATTTGTTTTGCCAATAATATATGTTTTCTCCCATTGCCAAATTCTTTCATTATCCATATATTTATTTAAAGAGTGTGAAGCTACTTTCGGTAAAATAAAATAGTTTTTGCCTTTATATACTTGCATTCTAAAATGAATATTCTCAGAAGGAATATCTATCTTTAAGTTTGTCTTTGAATACCTTTTAGAAAACGATTGAAAAAAAGGAATAGATATTATGCAAAGAGTGACTATCGCTCTTTGCATAATATCTATTTTATTTTTTTTGAGAAATAATAACTTCTTCATTTTGATTTTATTATATTTATCTATTTGCTTATGCTATTATCAGCTTGTTAGCTGCATCTATATCTACTTGACTCATATTGCACTGATTTGTTGTTGTGATGGCCTTGAAAGTGGGGCTGGTGGAGTTGAAAACTTACAAGCTGTTCTTAAGGCTTTCCGAACACGTTCATTTTTTGAAAAGAAGATAAAACTTTCTATAGAGCTATGTGTGTAGCCATTCCAATAATTTGCTTTATTGGAGTTGTTTCTAGATAATATCTTTCTTGCTAATCTTAGTTTCATTTGCTATATTGTTAATGTTGTGGGATTGGTCCGTCTTCTTTCTCCTGCTCCTTTTCCTTGATATCTTCAATATTGCTATCGCAAACATCGATGATGTCCTGGAGCTTCTGCTTGTCCTCTGCCTGGTCAAGCTTCTCTTTTGCCATAGCCTTGATAGTCTCAAACTCTTCTAGAGAGAACTCGTTATATGTCCTCTTTCCCTTCTTGCGAGCTGAAATCGTTACTTCGTAGCCATCTTCGCAGCTCATACTAAAGGAAGTAATAGCAGCATTGGAGTCCTTGCACATCTGTATTAAACAATTTGCAACTCCTTCCTCTTGTTTAGTAGGAGCGCATTCTATGTTGTTTTGATTCTGTTTCATAACCTATGTGTTTTATTTGTTAATATCTAACCACAGCCACCTGTAAGCCTCGTTTGGTAGCCGTATCTATCATGTTCTTTGATTCCCGACTTTTACCGTCCCAAAACGCTATGAGGGCGTGAGCCACGCTAGCCATTTGAGCGTTACGGATTGGTCCGGCTGCCCTACCATGGGCTTTCCAGTTAGCAGGAAACGTCTCCAGCTGCAAGCCTCGTTCCTGGGCATAGCGTTCACACAGGTCATCAGCACCACTGGCATGACCGGAGACGATCACGATATTTTCCGGTTTCTTATTCTGAAGATAGAAGTCACACTTCTCCTTCAGCAGTTCGTAATCAGCAAAGTCTCTACATCCTGCAACGATGACTTTGTATTTCGTGATTGAATCTATTATCAGCTTGTTAGCTGCATCTACTTCTGCTTGACTCATATTATTTACTAAGTTTGTTAACCTTACAAAGTTACCTAAGTTAGTAATATTTGCTATTTTTCAAACAAACTCTTTGTTTTTTGGAGCGTTACGGCTTTTTTACCATGCACGGCCTCGATTGCTTCAAGTCCCTTTTGTATCAACTGCTCAGCAGAAGAAGACTCTGTTATTCCAAAGAACTGCGATACAGCTTTAATTTGCTCTATCATCTTTTGAGGCAGCATATACGTATGGCGTGTATATCCAACCTTGCAACCTGCAGCTGCACCTTTGACAGCCCTCTTAGAAGGTGTCTTTTCGGTTTTCTTCTCACCATGCAACTCCCCGATGCCACGATTAGAAGAATCTGGTGTAGTTCCCATGAGGTCACCAAATCCTTCGATACTTCCAAACTCGCTCATATCTTGTGTTGTTGTTTTCTTCTTGTTCATATCTTATTAAATTTATTAAGTGTGCTAACTTTATTAACCTTGCTAACTTTGCTAAGTTTGCTAAGTTAGTAATATTTGTAATGCATTTATCTAACTACCTCATATATAGCATTAAACGCACCTGCCGTTGCTGCTTCCTGATATTGATCTTGTGCATAAAGCGTAGATAATCGCTGAATTGCAACACCATCTTTTACACGGAATGTAACTACGCCAGCTTTGCTGAACATTTCCGTAGCTGACTCCTGGAGCGCATACCTAACACCCATCTTGATGATGTTTGGCACATAGATTTTCTTCGCCTGTGGTGCTTCCTTCATCAAGACTTTTGTGAAGGTGAATGTAGAATCGATCATAAAATCATCGTATCTAAAAGGAATAACAGCTGCATCAGCAGCTTGAAAAACCTTCAGTAGAGCAGGGTCGTTTAGTGTTCCCGGACAGTCTATCAAGACATAGCCTGGAAGCGTCTTTGCTCGTTCTATGACGGCATCAGTACTCGCAGCTGCATCTAGAGTCCAAACCTCCCAAGGCTTAACTGCATCTTTAACTTTGGCCAGTTCTCGTTGGCGCAAGTTATAGATGTTGTGGGAAAGGTCTGCATCTAGCACAGCAACTTTCTGGTTCTTTGCTACTAGGAAGTGGGCAAAGTGACAGCACAAAGTACTCTTGCCTACACCACCCTTCAGATTTGAAAATACAATGATCTTTGCCATATATTACTTATTTTGTTATTATGCTGCAAATATACAAAGAATCTTGCATACCGCAAAGAAAGCTTTGTAAATTTAACTAAGTTTATACTTTTAGATAACTTTACTAACTTAGTAAAGTTAGCAAATATTCTACAAGCATATTTAGCACCTATATCTAATAACACATAATATATTGATTATCAACTGCAAGCATTGTATTCGCTTGAGCAAATATAATTCTAAGGGGCTTACCTCTCACAATTTTGAGACAGCAGTTCTTCTCCAACCTCCTTGTCAAATTGTCTCTGCTCATCAGTACGGATGTCTATCTGAAGAACCAGATTGTCATCACCTGTATCACTCACAAGAATGGCCTCTATGCGATATTTCTTGCGCAACTTCAACAGTTCATCAAAATCCAAGGACTCCTCACCAGTATTGACATATACAGTCTCGTCATCGAAGTCACAGACCTCACTGTCACACCCAAGTATCTTGTCGACACCCAATGATATTTCCTTTGCCCCTATTATATTCATACTATATCACATTTTTAAGTTTATTCAATTCCGCTGTTTTCTTTTCGTAAATGCTTCGAAATTCTGCATATCTGTTTTCCGAAATAGCTCGGTATATCTCTCTTAATGCGTCCACATTATCGATGCACTCAAAGAACCTTACGATGTAATTTGCCCATTTGCTAGTTTGAGCATCCCACGAAGAAGGGCAGTTTATACTTTTCCCCTTTTTCAAAAGGCTCTCTTCAACGAAAGTACCCTTCAGATTTGCATACCAAAGAGTATGATACATAGAATCTATAGTTTCTGGATTCAACGTACTGATCCAGTCCTCTTTTTCCATATACATTTTGAAATTCTCTCCAATGGTCTTCCATTTTTCGTTAAATGCCTTATACTTGTTCTCCTCCTCTGCTATCTGTCGATTGAGTTCTTGAATTTTACTTTCCCTATTGGCTTTGGTGGAAAGAGATCTAGCCAAAAGTCCCTTGAACTCACCAATAGCCTTAACGACTTTCTTTCTTTCTATATAGTCGTCACCATACTCCTTGAAATAATAGTCCATGGCTGGCTTTAACTGCTCGGCAGGGAAGTCCGCTGGCATATTCTCGTTCACATATGATATGATGTCATTGAGGCGATCAATATCCTTGTTTTTCTTCTTGTTAAAGAAAAGATACTTTATAGCCTCTGTTACAGGTGTATCGAGTATTTCTTTGCTTATCTGGCGTGAAGGGTTCATTACCTCGTTCTTGGCTGCTACAGGCTTGACAGATGGGGTAGGGGATAATGTAGGCTTTGACTGCTCGACATGAGCTTCCAGACCCTTATTTGCACTGTCATTGGTCTTTACCTGTTGCTTTGCCTGAGGATAAAGATTCAAATGTATGAGCACACCTCTGTTTCCTACCCTCTTCACACGAGTGATGGCACCAATCTTTTCCAGTAACTTAAGCAGTTCCTTAAATCTCCATTGATTGCATTTCAACGCCTTTGCTACCTTCTCATACGAGAACAGGAAATCTCCAGGAGTAATTTGCTGGGCATGGCAACCTGTACCCACAATCCAAGTGTTCTCATGCCAAGCATTGCATACCATATATGTATAGAGCTGAGCAAGATAAGGAGTTGACCAGAAATCAGCAACGTCAACAGGGAAATACATCTTGACGTATGGCTCGTTTGGGGTAGGTATGCCATTGACCGCCACACGGCTCACACTGTTCTTCGCATTATTTATATCCTTAGATATAACCTCTTGCTTAACAGCGATAGCTCCTGTACGTTTGAGACTGTCTGTGCTACTTTTTGCCATAGAATCTTTGATACCCAAAGACTCTGAAAGATAGCTTCGTGTGCATATAGTCTCCCCCTCTGTAAGGTGAAACGTCTGTCCCTTGACCATAACATCGGCATCATAACGGGACATAAGGGCATTCCATGCGTAGAAGAACCACGCACGCACGGCATTCTCCCCCTTGAACCATCGCTTCTTGACGATGGAGAGAGGTACATTGATGTACTTTAAGTCCTTTTGAGACTGCTGATTATTTTGATTACGCTTCTCCATAGTAACCTCCTCTCTGCTGCAAACACAGAGAGGCGATTACGTCCTTTTGAGCCGTAACACAATCCAAGACTGGATATACCTGTAGGAAATGAATCCTTGCTGCTATTGCGTTCATATAACATTTTCTATTTAAATCATAAATAACCGCTGACGATTATATTTGGAACCTTCGTCATTGGCATTATCGGCGGCAAAGATATATCTTTTTTTTGAACTGACCAAATTTTTGCCCTAAAAAGTTCGCTTTTGGACAAAAAAAAGCGTGGGGGGTTCCAATCCTCACGCCTTCGATTAATTTAAATGAAAATTTTAAATGAACAGAAGGCGTGGTGCTTAAAAGCGATATTATCGCCTTCTTTCGGTTGCAAAATTACAAAGATTTTCTAAATCCACCAAATTTTTTAAGGAAAATCTTTCTTTTTTCTGCAATATTCTCTATTTTTTCTTTTTTCTTTACACATTTCTTTTTGCCTCAAAATAATAGCAAGCTATTATTACGCGCGCGTCTTCCCAGTTACTCGTATATTTGCTGACATTTTTTGCCCTTAATAACAGATTTTTGGTGGCAAATTCTATCATCACATCAACAAATCACCTCTCATTAGTTTCCTTTTATTAACATGTTTTCTACCAACATTAATTGGTATAACATACTGATTTTATGTAAATTATAAATATATGGTTTTATCAACGTCCTAAGAAATATCCAAAGAAGAATACAAAGAGAAAAACAAAGATACCTCCACAAAATAACTATTATTAAGAATAAAAAAGGAATACTCACACACATAGGTGTTCGACCGCTAGGTGTGTGTGTGAGAAGTTTTTGTTTTAGAGGAAGATAAGATTTAAAACATTTAGGGGTCGGGGCATAAAGCCCCTCGTCCTCATCCTTGCTTGAAATTGGCTTCAGGGTGGATGCTCG
>NZ_CATKVU010000004.1:12500-64774 GCF_949820605.1 Segatella copri | reverse complement strand
TGAGCGAACTTTAGCAAAGTTCCCATTGGACATACAAAACGACAGTAGGGACGTATGATAATAAAGGATATTGCGATGAAAAGAAGCGCAATCACAATCACTATCCATGAGGCAGAATGGAAGATAAATGCCGAGAATGGTTCAAAATCAGTCCATTCGCTCCAAACTCCTCCCCATATACATATCATCAATAATGCCCATATCATCTTGCGAAGCTTATCAAGCCGTTTTATAGTAACGGGGCTCATTTTCAACTTGTATTTCACGCATCTGCCAGCTATCTGTTGCAGGGAGCCATACGGACATACATGGGTACAGTAATGCGACTTCTTTCCAAAAAGCGGATAGATAAAGGCTGTTACCAGCATGACTATCGCTATGATGCTGCCCGATATTTCCATGCCATGGGCTGCAAAGCCCAGCAGGAAGGTATAAGAAAGGCAGGTACCACACCAGAAGCCGAGCACAATGACATTCAGTATCAGTTGACAGAAATGGTATCTTCTGTTCTTGATAAACAATGGCAGAATGGCTGCCATCAGGACAACAGCTATCCCTATGATGTTTCTGAGAGAGAACAGGGAAGAGCTGTTGTTTTCGGAAGGACTTAAACTGCTGCTACCATTTTCTGATTCTTCAGTCGCTAAATGCGCTTTAGCATACAGAAGTCCCTGATGCATGTTTCCGATGATAGCTTTGGATGAGAAAGTAGCACCTGTGACAGCATCCACCTTCATATCTATAGCTTTGTCTATCGTTTTACCTTTCCATTTTTCAAACAGAGTAGAGGCATTGTCAAAGAATTCCTTGGTCTCATCATTCTTTAATGCAATGATGTTTTCTACAACGCCATTCCTGATTACTATTTTGAGTGGAACCTTTCCTCCATATCCCATGATGTTGGATGCTAGACCAGAAGTATTAATCTCTGCTCTTCCGTTTCCAAACATGCGTAGCGTGTCGTTGCTTGCAGTTTCTGCCTTCTGTTCAGATTTTAAAGAGAATCCCAACAGTTCATGATGTTTTGTGATGGCAAGTGATGAGACAACAATCAGAGAAATGAAAAGATTTACAACCTGTTTTATCCGGAAAAATGATTTCATATTACACTTAATTCTTTCTTTCCAGTTTTCTCTTATTTATGTTTCAGGTAATAAGCAATACCGCGTTTTACGTTTTCTTTCACAGCTTTGCTTGAGAAAGTGGCTCCAGTAACGCCATCTACTTGGACTGAAGCGGCCTTGCTGACTTTCATGCCGTTCCATTTATTGAGCAACTCCTGTTTTACCTTATTGAAGAATTTGGGCGTTTCCTGGTTGGCAAGCGGTTTGATATCTATAATCTTTCCTTTCTTGATGTGGATAGAGAGAGGGGTATTGCCACGAAATCCCCTTACATCTTTACCCAAAGTAGTAGTGTTGATAATGTAACTGCCATCTGCTTCTTTCGTCATAATCTCTGAATGAGAACTTTTGGTTGTTGCAGTCATGCTACCAATCAATCCTGTGCTCAGTAAGGCTGCTAAAATGAATATTCTTTTCTTCATAATTGTATTGATATTTCTATAATAGAATGCAAAATTACACAATTATTCTGTAATATACAAGGCCCTATAGAAAAATCATCATTTTTAGGTATAGCCCTTCCAATGATGAGAATGAACCTTCCATTGCTATGGTAGGCAGAATCTGTCTTCCCAAATCTCATCCAAATATCAAAAAAGCTAGAAAATACTTCTCGGTATTATAAATGTTTCATTTCTTCTCTTTTTTGTACGCAAAGGTACGCAGATGAATATTATTATGCACGAAATAACGGTTAAAAGTATCTAAACTACTATCAACGACATGTAAATATGGTGGTTGGAGTAGGAGCCACCCGCGTTCGTATGGATATAGCATCTATCCTCAGGTTATAGATTGGCAAGATATCCAATGCAAGTTGGGTGTTAAAATGGTAAGAAAGGAGATATGTGGTTCTGACAGGATTCACAGGTGGGATATGCATACTTGCCCAAAGTGCGGGGGCAAGATGCAACCCACTGGCGAAGAAGAGTTTTGGACATAAAATCATATTTTTGGGGACAGAAAGACGAAGAAAGCAAAAAGCCTGCTGGCTATAATTGTCAGCAGGCTTCTTTGTTATAATGTTCGCCCTTGAAATACAGTACTCTTGTGAAGAGGTAGTATGACTCCATTAAGGGTGAGCCTACGAGAGTTGAAGTTAGGCAGAATTTCCACACTGGCTTCATGGCTTCCCTTATACATGGTAATCCAGATTTGGGCAGAGATACCAATACCAGTAACACTCATACTTACTTGTGTAGTCCCTTTCTTGTCCGTTTGAATTTTGTATCCACTTACGCTTCCCTGAACCGTAACTCCACCAATGCCATTAGGTCCGGAGAAGGGTACATTGAAGGCAACCTGCACAACAGCATTGTCCTTATTGACGGAAACGAAATTGGTGTTGGAATTAACATAAGCAATCTGACCATAAGGGAAAACTACCTTGTCGGCTTCCAAGGTAAAGGTTGTATCCTTAATAGCGTCCAATGCTTCATCCCAATATACACTATCTATCCGGTTTTGCAAGTCGCGCTGTTCTTTCCTGAGAGCTTTCTGACGTGACTTCAGACCATTGACCAACTGCTCGCTGGCCTTGTTTTTTCCCCATTGATACATATTATCTGACTGGTTTGACTGCGCACAGGCAAAGGCAGACATCAGACAGAAAACAAGTGAAATAAATATTTTAATCATCCTTGATCCTTTCCAAAATTAAATTCATATATTCAAAAAAGGGCTAGCCCCATAATCAGGACTAACCCTCAGTTTTAATTATTTTCTCGATGCAATGAATGTATCTTGAAAGCTGCATAGCACTTCAAGAAAGATTACTTAACCTCAATGTGCTTAACATCGTCTTTCTTCTCCTCCTTGGCTGTCTTAGGAATCTCAATCTTCAAGACACCGTCACTGACCTCAGCGGAAATCTTCTCCTGATCAGCATCCTCTGGCAAAGCATAACTCTGAGAGTAGCTGCTGTAAGAGAACTCACGACGCAAGTAATGCTCTTCCTTCTTCTCCTCCTTCTTCTCATCCTTGTTCTCGATGGATACATTCAGATAACCATCCTTATCGATGTTCATCTTGACCATATCTTTCTTCAAACCAGGAGCTGCAACCTCCATCGTATAAGCTGTAGCACTTTCCTTGACGTTGACTGCAGGAGCTGTTGCGTTCATGTGTGGCATCAAGCTTGTATCAAAGAAGTTGTCATTAAACCAACTGTTCAACCAATTTGAAACACTGTTATTTCTACGAGCTAACAACATAATGTAAAACCTCCAAATTCTATTTTTCTCGTCCTCTCTTCGCCTTCCGGCTCAGTCGGGATTTCTCATTGTTTTTAATTTATCCTTTTTAATAACGATTGCTTCGGCTTACGAGGCTCAAGGATTTCTAGAAACCCTCAACTGTCATTACTTAGGGTTCTTGTCGTTCCCCTTGCCCTTTCGGCTTCGGCTTTCACTCTAGGTAGGAGCAAGTTACGTGCCAACCCGGTTTGTAGATTTGGAGTAAACAGTTTTTGTCAATTTTGACTAAAGATTCTGCAAAATTGACAACAATGGATAATTAATTTAAACTTTGCTGCTAAAACTTCATACTTTTTAAAACTTGTTTTTTCATAATAATGCTGGTGGTAGGCCTCGCCAATGTAGAATGTCTCCTCTGGCAGGAGCAAGGTATTGACCTCGTCACCCTTACTACGGAGAAGTTCCGTCACATGTTCGGCTGTCTGCTTCTGAGATTCATTACGATAGAAGATACAGCTGCGGTATTGTGGTCCCAAATCAGGACCAACACCATCGGTCTGTGCCGGTTCTTTAAGTGAGGACTCCTTAGAGTATGCCCAGAAGCATCTCTGGATTACCTGTTTTCTCTATGGTTTGCTTCGTCCAATGGATGGCATCGTGCCTTATCGTATGGAGCATTGCGTATCACTTGAAGCCACAAACGACAAGCCGGTCAATCAGTTCTGGAAAGACAAACTCACGGATGTTCTCATCGATAGTGTGAAGGCTGACGATGGCATACTCATCCATCTATCAACTGAGGAATATGAACATCTGTTTGATTGGAAAAGAGTATGTAAGGAGATAAAGGTCATTCAGCCACTCTTTTATGTCCGCCAGAAAGACGGCAGATTGAAGATGCAGGCTGTATGGGCTAAATCTTGCCGTGGAGCCATGCTGAGATATATCCTGAATAATCAGCTTCTTACTCCTGAGGAACTGGCAGGCTTCAGTTACGAAGGTTTTGAATATGCGGCAGAATTAGGAGAAGCTGCTTTTCCTCATTTCGTTCGTTGAATAGAACAAAATCGTACTTTTTCATTAAAAACATCACTATAGACATCTTATAGTTCGTTGTCTAGGATTTCCATCATTTCTGCTGCTGTAATCACTTGCGGTTCTTTTGGAAAGTGTTTGAGATTTCCTGCTACTAAGAAGGAGTCTTCCTTGCTCAGGCAGACTTCATAGAAAACTCGGTCGTCCTCATCTGGCATTTCGCCAGCATAAGGAAAACGGGACGAATCAATTCCGTTTTCCTTAAAAAAGTTCAATAACTCATGGATTCTGATTTCACTTAGATGAAATTTTGACCTATTTAGTACATCAAAGTACTCATCCAAGATTTCGTCATTATACAATGGCTTAATTTTACCACTGAGCATACTGTTGATGACCCTTCTTGTTGCTGACGAAGGGTTCTTAGTTATAAACGAGGACACAATAATGTTCGTATCAATGACTGCATATACCATTGCGTTCTTTTCTTAATCGTCTGACTTCTCTGATTTCTTCATTGATCTCATCAAGTGACATATCAATGTTGTTCTCTCTTGCTGTGTCACACATGTATTGAAACGCAGCCTTTGCTTTTGCAGTCACTTCATCTTCTTCTTCATTCTTTGCCTGAATGGAGAATGGAATGCTCTTACTGCGAATTACTGCCTTAACAAAGATGTTAATGGCGGTATTCGCACTCATACCGAACTGTTCGCAGAGTTTATCAAACTGTGCTTTCTGCTGGTTGTCCATACGGACTGTCATTGCTGTCTGTGCCATAAGCCTAAAATGTTTAATTAATAATCATTCTGATTGCAAATATACATCATTATGACGTAAAATATTGAGATAGTATTAATAATTTAATAAAGATTAATAGTTGAATGAATGATATATGCGTAAGGGCACTAGGTTTAAGAGTGGCTAAGCTCATATTGACATTATTACTGACAGCAAGGTTGCTTTAATTCATCTAATTATTCGTTTAAAAAAAGGCTAGCCCCATAATCAGGACTAGCCCCCAGTTTTAATTATTTTCTCGATGCAATGAATGTATCTTGAAAGCTGCATAGCACTTCAAGAAAGATTACTTAACCTCAATGTGCTTAACATCGTCTTTCTTCTCCTCCTTGGCTATCTTAGGAATCTCAATCTTCAAGACACCGTCACTGACCTCAGCGGAAATCTTCTCCTGATCAGCATCCTCTGGCAAAGCATAACTCTGAGAGTAGCTGCTGTAAGAGAACTCACGACGCAAGTAATGCTCTTCCTTCTTCTCCTCCTTTTTCTCATCCTTGTTCTCGATGGATACATTCAGATAGCCATCCTTATCGATGTTCATCTTGACCATATCTTTCTTCAAACCAGGAGCTGCAACCTCCATCGTATAAGCTGTAGCACTTTCCTTGACGTTGACTGCAGGAGCTGTTGCGTTCATGTGTGGCATCAAGCTTGTATCAAAGAAGTTGTCATTAAACCAACTGTTCAACCAATTTGAAACACTGTTATTTCTACGAGCTAACAACATCATGTAAAACCTCCTAATTCTATTTTTCTCGTCCTCTCTTCGCCTTCCGGCTCAGTCGGGATTTCTCATTGTTTTTAATTTATCCTTTTTAATAACGATTGCTTCGGCTTACGAGGCTCAAGGATTTCCAGAAACCCTCAACTGTCATTACTTAGGGTTCTTGTCGTTCCCCTTGCCCTTTCGGCTTCGGCTTTCACTCTATGTAGGAGCAAGTTACGTGCCAACCCGGTTTGTAGATTTGGAGTAAACAGTTTTTGCCAATTTTGACTAAAGATTCTGCAAAATTGACAACAATGGATAAATAATTTAAACTTTGCTGCTAAAACTTCATGCTTTTTAAACCTGTTTTTCAATCCATGCCATCAGTACTGCTACAGCATACTGCTGTTCTTCTCCTGTCAGCTGTCTTCCGGCAGGTATATGATGCCATTTGAAGAAACAACCACGGCAACAGCAGCCTGTAGCATGCTGGGCAATGAATACAGGATGCCCTCTCATAGGCGTCTGCTTGCCGTCATTGGGAATCACGGCAGGAGCAAGGCGTTTGGCAACGAAATCCTCCGCATGCTTACGGATGGTAGCCAAACCCTTTTCTGCAATATATTCCTTATCCTTCTTCGAGAGATAGAAACGGCTGCGAAAAGCTGATTTGGAAAGTCTTTCAAACAAATCAGTCAAGTCATACTCTTTGTCTGGAGAAGTATCGCTTTCCATGTCTTCTGAAGAGATAGAGTCTTTCTGATGATCCTCTTTCTCCTCAGGAAACAAATTGAGTTCTACATATTTTGCTTGGTTTACTTTTGATTCTTTTTTCATTTCTATTAGCCTCCTATATCTAGGAATCTCCTATTAATATTAATGGATATCAGACTCTTACGCTGCAATTTCATTACTTCTTGAATTTTCATACCAAGTAGTGTATTATATTGTACTTTTCCTGCAAAGTTAACAAAAAAATCTAGATTACGTAAGAAAAGGTGTAATATATTGTTCTTTTTATAAAAGATTATAAGTTTCTGAGATTTTTCTTGTTTTTTTGCCTTTGAATATTGTTTTTTTCTTAACTTTGCATGCACAATTCATTATAGAATAGCAGTTTATAGTTAATAGTTTATTGTTTACGATTGATTTCGTGGTTATTTGCTGATAACTTGCAGATTTCTTGTTAATTGCTTGGTGGTTTCGAGAAAAAAGTGTAACTTTGGCGGCAAAGTTGAACGTTTAATTGAAATAGAATGGAACAGACTGTATTTAACCCTGCTCAGATGAAGATTCTTCAAATGATGTCTTATATCAAGACTCCACAGGAATTAGATAATCTTGAAAATGTTCTCTCTCAATACTTTGCAAGGAAGGTTGATGAGGGGATTGGTGAGTTGTGCGATAATGGAAGTATAACTCTTGATACCATAGAGAGCTGGGGTAATGAACATTTACGTACTTCTGGCAAATGAGAAAGATAGTTCTTGATACTAATTGCTTATTGATGAGCCTTCCAAGGATAAGCCCTTATCGTAAGATTTGGGATGATTTCTTGAAAGGTAAATTGACCTTGTGCGTTACAAATGAAATTATTGAGGAGTATTTAGAAATCATTGAGCAGAAGACTAATGCAAATATTGCCAGTAATGTTGTGTCTGTGATTCTAAGTCAAAAGAATGTGGAATTCGTAACACCCTATTATAAGTTGCATCTCATTCAAGCTGATGAGGATGACAACAAATTTGTAGATTGTGCTTTTTCTGCTGGTGCAAGTTGTATAGTGAGTAATGATGCTCACTTTAAAATTCTCAATGAGGTTGAATTTCCTCGCATTTTTGTTGTAAATATAAAAGATTTCGTGGAGTTATTATTGCGGAATCAAGGAAATAATCATCTTAATTAATAGTTTAAGATGTCGTAACTATTGATTATAATAAGTAGCAGAAGGAACTCATCTCGTTCTTCTTCAAGTCTTTACGACCCCTTCGGTTCCCCTCACAAGGGACAGAAACCTTCCTTACCTTTTTTCGAAAACCTACCCGTCCTTCCTTACCCTTAAGGAAGGCTCCACCTCTCATCTCGGTCTTCTCCCCTCAGGGAAGAAGAGGGAAACCGCCCTACTCGGTGCTCAGAACCGCTACGCTCTAAGGTTGGCGGGGCATCAAAGCCCTCGCCAGATATTGTGCGGGATGGGACCGCCTTATTACAACTTGCTTCTGGTCTGCGCCATGTTGTGCGGGATGGACCGCCTGGGAATAGCAGTTTATAGTTTACAGTTAATAGTTTATTGTTTACGATTGATTTCGTGGTTATTTGCTGATAACTTGCAGATTTCTTGTGATTTTCTTGGTGGTTTCGAAGAAAAAGCGTAACTTTGCGGTTAGATATTAATAAAATGAATTATTATGGCACAGGTAGCAACAATGAATCAAGCTCAATTGCAAATCCTCGATATGCTGTCATTTATCAAGACTCCTGAGGCTTTGCGAGATTTGAATAAGGTAATCTCCGATTATTTTGTTCAGATGGCTGATGCTGAATTAGATAGAATGTGGAATGAAGGAACCCTGAATGAAGAACGTATCGAGAGTTTCCGGCATCTCCATGAACGTACTCCGTACAATAAACCAATATTATAATCTTTAGGTTATGAATATTGTATTGGATACAAATAGTTTGATTATGTCAATCGCCCCTAGAAGTCCGTATCGTAAGGTGTGGAATGCTTTTCTTAGTGGCGATTATAACCTTTGTGTGTCCAATGAAATAATAGAGGAGTATTCAGAGGTTTTATCTCGTAATATATCTCCTCAAGTTTCTGAGGCCATAGTTTATGCTATATTGACTAGACCCAATGTAATTCGCAAAGATCCTCATTATACTTTTGCTTTAATTGAGGCAGATAAAGATGACAATAAGTTTGTAGATTGTGCCATTGCTGCAAATGCAAAGTGTATTGTTACAGAAGACAAGCACTTTAAGGTCCTGGAAAATATTCCTTTTCCTAAAGTGGAGGTTATAGGTATAGAGGATTTTAAATGTTATTTGGATAAGTGGATATAGGTTTATGTACTGGTTTTGGTATATCACCATTACAGCGTAAGGTGCTAGATAAAAATCCTGAGCGTTGGCTTTGTTAAAAGAATATAAAAGGAAAAAGCGTGCAAGCCACATCATAGTCGCCTGCACGCTTTTTGTTTTTATCATCTAAATTTCTGATGATTTCCAATCGAACACGATGGTGTTGTCTTCTTTGATATTGAAGCTCATACCTACCTTGATAATTTCCTTGCCGCTCATGGCAAAGGCATCGGCATAATGCTTGCTTTCTATCTGCTCAAGAGCCTCCTGGGCAGTCTTTCCAAACTTCAGCTCCATTACATAGATAGTATCGTCCGTCTCCATGGTTATATCAATTCTCCCCTTTGACGTATGTTGCTCCACTATAATCCTGAAATTCGTGAGCAAGGCAAAGATGATATACATCGTTTGCTGGTAATGCCCTTCGTAATGGGTGTTGTTGCAATAAGGCACCGTCTCCCAAAACGATTTCAGCAACTGTAATGCTTCGTCTATCTTGCCCTGTTTAATAAGCACCGACATCTTGGCGATGGTGGTATTGCACATCGCAGTCTTTGAGGTCAGATAATGAGGCAACAAACTTCTGTACAATCCAACTCTTATTTCCTTGTTGGGAATGGCTAGGGTATAGAGCTCCGTTTCTTCATCATAATCCTTGATGGTGATGTAGCCACTCTGATAGAGCAGTGGCATGATGGTGGTCATGGTTTCCGTGGCAGCATCAAAGTCATCCTTTCCGGCTTCCATGCTCTCGCCCAGGTTCGCTGGCAGAAAGTTGAAATTGCGCATCATATTGATCAGATAAGTAGGAGTGCCAGATCCAAACCAGTAGGAATCAATTTTCTGCTTGGCAAAGCAGGTTAATAAGCTGAACGGATTATAAACGTCAGGAGAAGGCCATGTAAAATGATAGCCGTCATAATTATCCTTTAACTTAGCTAACGTCTGCTCATACGATAAGTTTAATTTTTCAGCAAGTGCATCTATGTCATTCCGCATTCCGTTCACCAGTTCATCTTCCGTAATTCCGCAAATGCCGGCATACGGCTCGTCCATACTGATATTGGTGATGTTGTTCAATTCGCTGAAGATGCTGAGCTGAGAGAATTTGGTGATGCCTGTGAGGAATACGAAGCGGAGCAATTTCTCGCATCCTTTTAGCGGACTGTAGAAATTGCGCATGGCGTTGCACAGTTCTTCCAGTTTTTCATCCTCGTGCACCACATCAAGCAAAGGGGCATCATATTCGTCAATCAGTATTACCACTTGCTTGCCCGTTTCCCTATAGGCAGTTTGGATAAGTGAGATGAGGCGGACGTTGGCATCAACAGCCGGATTCGTAATGCCCCATTTCTGCTCTTGTTCTGCAAGTTGCTGGTCGAAATATCTTTCCAGCTGGGCTATCTCCATGTGTTTGCCCATGCTCATATCGAAATGCAGCACCGGATAGCTTATCCAATCCTTTTCCAGCTTTTCGATGGCGAGTCCTTTGAAAAGCTCCTTCTTTCCTTCAAAATAGCTCTTCATGGTAGTTAGCAACAGCGACTTTCCGAAACGGCGTGGACGGCTCAGGAAGAAATAAGTACCATCAGTATGTGCCATACGATATACATATTCCGTCTTGTCAATGTAGAACTTATCTTCCACTCTGATTCGTTCGAAAGTTTGTAATCCTATCGGATATAGTTTTCTTGCCATAATTGCTCGCCTTTCTTTTAAGTGATATTCTCTTTGTTGGCAAAGATACGAATAAATGGTGAAACCACCAAATTAAAAACATCTTTTCTTCATTTATGCCCCTTATCTCATTTCCTTATACCTTTTATTTCTTTTCTCCCTTCTCTTATTTCTTTTCTCTCCTCCTTTTATTTCTTTTCAGGCTTCCTCTTATCTCCTTTCTTCCTTCTTGCTGTATTAATAATGGGTTAATCTCGGGAAAAGTCTTGGTTGATTATAGGATAAAATGTTCTTTAACCCTATTGAAATCTCCGTTCATAGACGTTGAACCGCGGTTCAGCGTCGATGAACGGCGGTTCATAGACGTTGAACGGACATTCAACGTCTATGAACGGAGATTTTATCTAGGTATAAATGTTTCTTTTCTTAGTTGAAAGAACTGTTTTAGTAGGTTAAAATCCTTGTTTTACCCCTCTTCTTACTCTCATTCATTCGTTTTCTTGCTCTCATTCACCCTCAATAAGCGATGGAAGCGCCTTTACCACGTCAGTACTAGCATAATAACCTCTCTGTGCCGTCTTGACTCCTTTTTGGGAGTATCCAGACAAAACGAAGGGCTGGACTTTCTCACGAAAACCCAACCCTTCTTTGTAAAACTGCTCACTGCTGTCCCGTTTAGAAATCATCGGTTTTAATAAGATAGGATACCATATGAGTGCAAAGGTACAAAATCAAATCGAATACCCAATTTCTAGAGCATAAAATATTGGATATTAATAACTTATATAATAATCGTCCAGACTAAACGGGACACTAGTGCAGATTTGAGTGAAGCTAAGAATCAAGAAATCCACAGCTGGCTTGAGTGCCTGCTGTGGATTTCTCTGTTTTATATTAAAAAGTGTAAGATTCTAACTCCTTATGGAACATATATCAGGCGGATTGGCATCGCCTTGTAACGGCCAGTGTTCGAGCCATCATATCCCTGAACGAAACGGGTATTTGTGATAGTCTTTATCTTATTATAGATATCCAGATAAAGATACCAGAAGCCATATTCATTACTATCTGTACTGAAGCCCTGATAGCCCGACAACAAAGACTTGCTCCACAGATTTGCATGAAATTCATCCTTGAAGCTGTTGCTCTCGTAATATCCGCTGATTGGGATATAGATGTAATTCTTCTGCGAAGAACTTGTCGGGATGCGAATACAATTATACGGTTCACCTGTAGATGTTTCCAACAGATCTACTGAGGCTTTATTCGCAATAGCCTCTAGCTCGTTGCCCTTTGGAACTCTAAAATTGCCGATTACATACTTGTCGATATAGGCGTTACTGTTTTTATCATTTGATATCTTGAAATATCCACCTATAGAACTTTTATCATTGGCAATATTGGCAGAACCTGGCGAATAGAAATCGCTGTTGGAAGCTCCCAGGTTGCGGTCTAACATATAGTATGTCTTGTCCGTACTAGAAGTACCATCTTCAGATGGTTCTGTTACATTAACCTTCACAACTTCGTAATAGAACCAACCCTTCTTGGGTTCACCTAGCTGGTGTTCATTTGCTGCAGATTCTGTTATTTCACTAAATACACCCGTATGATAGATAGGATACGTGATGGTAATCGGATGAGCAGCATCTTCAGTATTCTCGATGACAAAACCTTCTTTGTCTGTCCACAAATCGTAGTTATTGGTGCTGTTGTCCAATGTCACTTTATAATAGTTATTGCCTTTGTAAACTTCATCTGAATAACTGATTTTGTCAGATTTCTTCACGAATTGGTCACCAGGTTTCTTTGGAATCAGATAATAGATCTTATTATCTCCTACGCTGAAGTGCAAGCCCTGGTTTCTGGTCTTTTCCTGATTATCGACCTTATTCTCGCTAGGTTTAACACCATGCATTTCTGAATCAAGCCAAGCAAAGTAATTATCATGAATAGTACCATTGTAATTCATGACAACCTGTCGATCATCAGCACGTTTAAAGTCGTAACCTTCCTGATGAATCAAGATGGTTCTTTTCAAGTCACCGGAAGTGATGGTAATCGTACCTTCACGAGGCTCCTCCGATTTGTTGTTTGCAGTCAATGTGAGGTTGAGAACAAACTTGGTTCCTTTTGGTGCCGATTCATCAGGACTTGTTGGTGTTGTGGTGGACTTGCTATTTTCTGTACATTCAGTTATCCACGATTTTGCATCGTTGCTGATTTCCACCTTATAGAGTTTGCCATCTTTTGCATCATCTTCTTTAAGGTTTGTAACCAAAGTGATAGGAACTATGATAGGATCTTTTCCATTTGTAGCTGCAACAGTCTGTGTACCACAAACACCCAGTTCGTAATCTTTGCAGGCAATCATATCTACAATCTTTGGGTTATCATCTACCACGGTTACCGTCAGTCGATTTTCTGGATCAGCCTTTAATGCTTCTTCTTCAGTAGCGTAGCCTGCACCGTTTACAGAAATAACGGTCACGATATAGTTGTGGTTACGTACCAATGCATATTGTGCAGTTTTGGTATCATCTGTATAGAGGGCTACTTTATAGAAGCCTTCTGTACCCTCTGTACCCTCTGTACCCTTATATTTAGCCTTGATAATGATGTCAGCCTTGCCTGCAGAAGTTTCATTTACTGCAACTACAGCAGCAGAACCGCCAGCAATATATTTGCTATTCAACTCTGTAGATGTTGCCAAGTCGTCATCCTTAGTAGATACTTTGTAGCCAGCTGGCGCAATAGAGCCTTTGCTAGCAGAATGCCATACATGAAGGTCTGTGATTTCGAAATTGCTAACGCTTGTTTTTACTGTAACTTTAGCACATTGACGGGTAAGTGAAATCTTGCTGTCGTTCATCAGGTCGCTAAGTGTTTTTGCACCCCAACAGATTGGCTTTGATAAATCAGGAGTGATATCTTTCATCGCGTCAAGCTTTTCAGCCTGTTCTGGCGTCAAGCCAGGAACGTTGGCAACCAAATGTATCGTTTCTGTACCTTTAGGAAGGTTCGTTTTGATTTTCTTGTAACCATCTGCATCAGCAGTTGCAGCAGCATAAGCTTTTGTACAATCTTGCATATCAAGATACTTGTCTGAAGTGTCATAACATACAAGCCACAGAGAATTAATGCTCTCTGTAGTTTCGTCTCCAGCCCGGGTTGAGATTTCCTGAGGAGTGAAATTAGGCAATTGTATGCTCAGCGTAACTCCCTCGGTAGGGAGTTCGTCCCCACCGAGAGTAATTGCCTCTAAAGAGTCCTTACATGATGCAAGGCTTAAGAGCAATCCTATCCATATCATTAAAGTCTTTATTCTTGTCATCATTATATTTTCTATCTTTATTATTTAGAAACTCCTGTCGGTTTGCCTTCATGCCAGCTGCTACCATCGTAATAGCCGAATATCTGGTATCCGTTGGTTGCATCGTATTTACACTCGTAGCTGTCACCATTGAAGAGCATGTGGTAGTTATTATTACCAATGCTAACCTCTATTGCTTTTTCATATTCGCCCTTAGGAGCTTTGAATTGGAGAACTGTACGTTTCCAGCCATTTCCAACATCTTCGCTTTTTTCCTTGAATTGATCTGGGTTACACTCCAAAGTATATTTATTTAGATTACTGTCCTTCTTTCCAAAATCGATGTACCATCGTGTAATATTATCTTTAGTATATATTACATAATCCACGTTTATAATGGTTGGTTTGTCATCATATACTCGATAATATGGTATACAGGTTGGGTCATAGAGATACCATCCTTCACGATCTTCATAATTGAACAATGGAATACCTGGATCCATATGATGTGGAAAACGGTGCGGAGTACGTCCACCATCATCTCCAAAAGCATTATTGCCATTGCCAAATATTACTAGAGTTTGTCCCGGTTTGATTTCCTTCTCTCCTTGCGCATTATTGAAGGTCAAACTACTTTTTTTATTTTTTTCTATATCTTTGTAATACCATCCTGCATTGTTAATGTCACCTGTCAATTTATCTCCAGGGAACTTCTCCGTAAAAACCCAGGTTGGCATATTAGGAGATGAGTTTGTATTCTCGCCTATCTGAGTATAGGCATAGAGATAGTGCTTATCTGAATGAATTTCTTTATCTCCAGCCCAGTTATTATTTGTCCAAAACCAACCATCGTCCCAGTTGTTATTCTTCTTATCATTATAGCCTCCTTCCGGAATTGTATATTCTGGTAATTGAACTTTGTTAACAACAACAAGATTTTCATATGTATCTTTAGCTCCATTCCAACTATACACATCATTGATAGCTCGCATGTAGATACGATAAGGGCCGAACTCCGGTTTTACTGTAACCGTAACTTCTTGCGAAGCAACCTCGTCGCCAGAAATCGGATTCAGCGGCTTAAGTGTGAAGTTATAAACGGTAGTCGTCACAGGATTTACGGTTTCCTGTACCTTCATCAGATATTTTCCATCTGCATCATCAGGAGTATTATCATAACTTATCTTCAGACGAGAAGGTGCATCACCAACTTGTGCTGTTGAACCAGAAGTTTTTTCTGTTAGCGTACCATTGATGTTCAGAAATGCCTTCAAGCCACCCAGGTTGGTTTCTACCACAAAGTGTTTCTCTAGAACCTGCTTGTCGTCAGGATCCTTACCCCAATAGATAACTACGTTCTTTGGGCTCACCTTAAAATAAGGAGTAACATCATAATGTACTTTAATATACTTCTTGATGTTGTTTGCCTGTAAGTAAACTCTAGCAGTTCCTTCTCTCTTCCCTGCAGAGTTCTTTGGAAACTCATTTATTGGTATGTTTGGGTTGATACTAAAGATAATGTTGTTGCCATCTCTTTTTGTTAAGATGATAACCTTCTCATCTTTCCCACCAACAATCTTTGAGTCAATGCAGCCAAACATTACATCAGTTTGGCTTGATGTATATGAGATGGTATCACTCTTTGTTGAAGATACTTCTGCCTCGGACTTGTTAACCCATAAAGTAGTATGGTAGAAATCGGCATTGATTTCTACTGGCTTCCAGTCGTCCACTTTCACATCGCAGTCAAGATCCATATCGCCATAGCTCTTCAGCTTACCTGTAATTTCATAATAGGTACCACGAGGGAAAGTTGGGACTTCTGTGGAAGTTGAACTCTCGTCCTGACGATGTCCCAGCTTAATCGTATATTGATTCTTGTTGCTGTTGTTAACTATACCGTTAATCTTCAATACCGACTGTTCCTCTACTTTAGAGATATAACGCTCTGGCAGATAGTAGGTACCTTGAAAAAGCCACTGCTTAGCGTTCGTTGGGTTCGGTGTACCCTTATCCTTATAAGCATCAGCGATTTTCACAACATCTTCGTTAGCTACATCTTTGTTATCTTCATTTATGGTGTATTCTCCATTCTGATAATAACGCCCTGTGCTAGCTTCGCCAGTAGATGAACTACTGTAAATGGTGTTCTCGATACCTGTAGCATATACTGAAGTTACATCTGTCTGGGTAAACTTACCATCCCATAATAAATGGGTAGAAGGAGTAAGCTTCTGTGCAACAATATCTGTTATGCTATAGCTCTTGCCATAAAGATTATCGCTCGCAGTTGGGTCCATAATGAGGTTGAGCTTAACCTTTACGCATGTAAACTTCAGGTTAGCTGCCACCTCGGTATATTTCTTACCACTTTTTTCTATTTTTGTATCGATGATAGTACCGTTTACATCCTTTGGCTCATAAATCATCGGGATATTTGTAGAAACAGGCATTCCCGGTTCTCCTCCATCTACATAGTTCAGTACTATTTTTTTGAGTTCATCTTCAGTTTGGATATTCTTACCACTCAACACCTTGTTCATATTGGCAACCACATAGATATGGTAAGTGCCCGGCTCGATATTGAGCTGATAGTTAGCTACATGCTGCTCTACCATCATCGTAGCCAGTGGGGCAGGGAGCGTCTCTACCAGGAGCTTGCCATCATTTCCATTTCCTGTAGGGACAGGGAAAGCATAGAGGGTCAGGTCGTTGATCTGGCATTCATCTACCGTGGCATTATAGGTAGGAAGGCCGGAAGCATCGTCGGTACGGGTGCCGCGGCTGCTGAGCACGGTTGGCACGAGTACATGTAAGTTGCTTTCTGACGAAATGGGAGCGCGCTCGCCTCCAAGTTCGTCAGAGCAACTTACTGTAACCAACAATATAAACCAACTAACTAAACTTAAAATGAAATCTCGTATTTTCATTGTTTCTAATTTTTAAAGTCAAATACTCTTATGAGCTAAATGCCCGGAAGGGGCTCTGACACCTGAAACGGTTAGAAATCGACACGCTGGATGCGCTTGCTCCAATCCAGGATGGAAATGCTGAGCTGCATATACTTCCACTGGTTGCCCTGGAGGAAGAAGTCGAGCTTGTAGTCGTACTCACGGTCCAGGAATTCCTGCTCTGAATAATGGCGGGCTTCGAAGGCGCCACGGCCTTGAGCCAGACAGTCAGCAAGATTGATGCGTGCCACCTCTTCGCCAGTAGTCTTGTTCGTGATGGTGAGGATGGCGTTCTTGTCGTTTTCTTCTACCGGATGCCAGATGAGTCGGGAGAACATGAGGGCGGCATGAGCGGTGCGCTCCTTTACATTGCCCTCCTTATCCTTAAACTCAGAGGTCCAGGTGTAGTATGGGGTATATGTCAACTCCTCGTCGGGGAGGAGAGAGTTGTCGTAACTGATATCGCCGTTGGCATTGGTTATCTGATAACTGAAGTCATCGGCATTGATGTTGGCAGGCTCGTCGGTCTGATGCAGGCTGATGGTGAGCTGCTTGGTATCACGAACCAGACCGATGGTATGGCGTGTAACCTGCAGGTCTTTTACTTCAACCAGTTCGTTGCTGAGTCCTTGCCAGAGTGTATCGAGCGGTTGGCTCTGGTTGTTCACCTTGCCCTGTTCGCGGTCGAGTCGTGCATGGAGGGCGGTGATGTTGTCACCCTGCTGTGGTAGAGCTATCTGGAATTTGGCACCTGGCTGCGCGAGTGCATCTTCGTATTTCTTTTGGAAGGCGAAGGTTGCGAATCGGTATTTGCCCGGTTCCAGATTGATTCGCATGGCATAGTTAGGGTCCTTGAGCGGCTGTGATACCGCATCGTTATAGGCATCATGGCGAGCAATGAAGTTGCCCTGCTCGTCGTATACGAATACGCTGAGTCCGCCCACATGATCATTGAACATGTCGGCACGCTGCACATTATAGTCGTACTTGAACTGCAAGTCAACACCCATGTCACAAGGAGGCAGGTCGTCGTGCATCAAGTCGTTGCAGCTGCTGAGCATACTGCCCGCCATGATGAATCCCCATCCCATGCATATATTCTTGATCCAACTGTTAAACTTCTTGTTTGCCATGATGCTTATCTGTTTTATGAAAAAGTAAAGTGTATAAATTGATTCTTATTCTTCCGATATAGCCAGCCGCTCCTTAGCGCTAGAGCGGCTGAGCTATATATAATAATATGAAATGAATTACAAATCGTATGTGTGAGACCACTTAGCCCAGTGAAGGATCTTCACGCTGACGCTGATGTACTTGTAGCTCTCATCATCTGGTTCTGTTGGCTTGATGGTTGGAATATCAGGAGTACCAGGACCACTAACTTTTCCTACAGTCAACTCATACCAGTTGTTACGGAGAACACCATAACGGCCGAGATACATGTTGTTATATGTATCATCGTTATCTCCATAAGTCTTATCACCCTCATTCCAAGGTGTCAGAACGTCACCGAAGTGCTTGATGCGGGCAATGTAGTAAGCCTCGCCATTCTTATAGGTTGCGATACCTACGATAGGGTCTGTACCTTTTGCAGCTTTTAAACCAAGCTTGGCATTAATATCATCGATGTTAGGTTGAGAAACAGCGTGAGAACCAGCCTCACTACTATCCTTAATCTTAACATTATTAACTGTCAACAGTCTTGTTCCTGCCTCGTTCAAATTGTTGGCTTCAAGATCAACTTTGATTTCAGTTTCTGCTACGCCAAGAACTTCTACTGCCTTAGCCTTGATTTGAGTCTCCAAATCAGCTTCCTTCCAAAGGTCGGTGCTGTTACCAATCTTATAGAATGTTTCTCCCTTAGTGATTCCATGAGGTTGATATGTTGCCTTGAATACAACACGTGTTGTCTGACCTTGCAGCATGTGCTTAATGTCGAAAGTATTCTCAAGACAGTACTGAGGTTCTTTTGCTGTACCCTTAATTTCTGCATTTGGTTCAAGTAAATTAAATGCGGCCTCACATTTAGCCTCATCTAAATCATCACTATAGTTAGGGTCAACGCCCCAATATACACGGCTGAAGGCTGTATTACCAGCATCTACGAATCGGGCAGTAACCGGTGCCGTACCAGAGACATTGTTCCAAATAGTAGTGAATTTTTCTGTCAAGCCCGCAGTCTTATGGATAGGGAATGTACTTTTGTTAGTAACATCCAACTTCCAAGCAGTAATATCAACCTTATCGCTAGTATATTTTGTACCAGATGGGGTGATGTTTGTAGGAAGAGCAGCAACTGTCACCTTAGCCAAACCGCGCTCTACATGAATAGTTGTAGCCGCATTGGTTTCAGCTTTTTGCTTTGTAGCATATACCTTATCAATCTTTACAAGAGTTGTTGGTTCTCCTGATGTAAATTTTGGGGCATTTGCCATATAGAAACCCTTTGATGTATCCGTGAAATTTGCAGCAACGGCATTTGCAGCTGCATTCCAATCTGAATAAGTTTGATCTGTACCTGGGTCTTTTACTTTATTACCTGCTGTTGCAGTCGTATTGTTAAGAATAGCAAGCGCATAATAATCTGTTCCTGTAAGATCAACATTATCTAATTTTGCAGTAATAGTAGCAGACGCAGTAATACCATTAGATCCTTCTGCCTTCCAAGGAGCCATATTACCCAATTCAGCTTTTTCTACGAATGTGTAGTCGCCTTCAGATTTACCAGCCTTCTTGAAGATAAGTAAAGTAACGTCATTTACATCATACTCATCAAGAGTACCTTGCCCATAGGTAGGATCACCATCTGCACGTGTTCCACTTGTTGTAGGCAAGTTGATGGTGAAAGTTGCATAACCAACACCAGCTTCGTTAGTACCAGTACCTGGACCTGCGGTTCCCAGATCCTCATTGCTTGAACAGCTTGCTGTCATAGCTGCGATGACAGCCAAGCCAAATAAATGTTTAATCTTCATAATTTTTGAAAGTTAAGCTTGTATATAATCGTTATTCTCTAATTTTCTGTTATTCCAATTCCTTTATCTGCTTGAAGACATCTCTTACACGCTCTGCCTCTTTCGAGTTGCCTGCCTTGGCAAGATGCTTTTCGGCAGAAGTAAGATCACCTTTCTGCAAATCGGTGCAGGCGGCATTGAGATTCGCTGTCTCATCATCTGGGAAGAGGCGGACGGCGATGTCGAATACCTCGTTAAACTCTGGCGAACCCGGCTCGTAAGTCTGTGCCACCAGGAACATCTCCTGCAGAGAAAGCTGCTGTGGTTTGGTCTTCAATATCTCCTTGGCCTCTTCGATGCTGAACGGACGAACCGTGTAGGTTACCGTATAGTCGCTATGACGGAGACGAGGATAGATATGATCCAGGATATAGCGGTAACTTGCCGGATGGAGCTTTCTGATCTTCAGGTCCTTATCGTCGGGAGCCAGCGAGGAGTTAGCTATCTCGAGTATCGCTTCCTTATCAGCCAGATGACTAGCCTGAATCTTCTTCTTGAATCCTTCCCAGTCTTCCGGTGTAGCCTGATAGGTAAAGAGTTTGCTGTTTAAGGTGTAGAGGCTGCTCACATATTTGCGGAGGGCAGCTGCACGCTCGTTGGCAAGGCGCTTGTTGTTGGCATACGAACCATCAGGCGAAGCAAAACCATGGATATCAATATCTGTGATTTCAACGTTCTTATCGTTCTTCACCAGGTCGATGGTGGAAGTAATCTTCTTCAGCTCAGTAGCATTCTCACGGAAGTTGGCAAGAATATAACTCTTGTTAACCACAAAGCTGAGATAAGCTTCACCCTTTTCGGCTCTCACCTTCTTGGCTTCCGCCTTCGGCTGCACGAAGAAATCCTTCGTAATCTTCGGTGTACGGTCGATATCCGCAATCGGCGTATTGTCCTGTTCTATCAGGTTGCCGCATCCGCAGAGATCTTCCTTTACCGAGAGTTTGAACTTCTTCATCCATTTCTGGTAAGGAACAGACTGGGCGAAGTAAACCTGCTGACTGGTCTTGTTCTTGCGGGTAAGAACCTGTGCCTGCGGATTCTTCTTGCTGTCGGCAAGTCGGCGGTATCTTACAGCCTGGTTTCTACCCTGGATGATGATAGGGTTGAGAGCGATAGAATCAGTTCCTACCATTACCGGTGTAAAAATAATCTGCTGCTCTGATTTCATCTTCAAATCGTTCAGATTCATACGGAAGGCAACGTCCATCCGGTTGCCGTTCTTGCGTGCTAAAACACTTTCTACCTGAACCTTACCCCCTGCCAGCTGTTGAGCCTGAGCAGGCATGATGCCCTGAGAGAAGAGCATGCAGAGGGGCGAAATGACCGCATAAAGCTTCATCTTATCCATATTATGATTTCCCTATTTTTTTTTGTATTCTGTCTAGTTATTACGTGTTTATATTGTCAGTTTAAAACCACAGTTAAGTTAAATTCTTAGAACACGTATATGAGAGATAGTGCGGCTTTTGTAGGGCCCACATAGTTGCGGTGATCTTTGTCGAGACATTTTTCGCATCGTCCGTAAAGCTTGTAAGGACTGTAGGCATATCCCAAACCGATAGACCCTTCGAAATTGAGGTGCTTATTGAGCAACCACTGATAGCCGTAGGTGAGGCCTCCACCTACATACCAGCCTTCATAGTGCCTGCCCTCCAGAGTTTTCGGCAGGATGCCGAAGGGCATGTCAATGTTTTTAATGTTGTATTCACCGCCTAAGGCATGAATTCCGAAGAAATGGCCTCCAAACTTCTGGCAGGTGTACCATCTGTATTCCGGCATAACATTCCAGAATCTCATCTTCTTGTCGCCCGAGAACTTCCAGGGGTTCAGAGTGCCGAAGAGTTGGAAGGTTGTTTTCTTGCCCGTGCCTATTTCGATGCCGGCGTTGGCAGATGTGGAAGCCCATCCCAGTAAGTTGGTCTTCAGAGCGACCTCCTGCGCTCGCGTTGTTGCCATTGAAAGGATCAGCAGCAGCAACATAGCTGATTTTATGAATGTTTGCTTCATCTTATCTTTACTTTTATATTTGGTTTCGTTTATATTAAACTGAGTCTTCGTTTGCTAGTTGGTATCTTTTTTCGGCTGCAAATTTAAGAGGAAATCCAATACGAAGCAAGAAAAACTTTCAAAAAGGTTACATTTCTTTGTGCAAACGTTTGCACGTTTATGCAATCTGTTTACGCACACACATCATAAAGCACATGATTAATAAGTGTAATTTGCACAAATATGCGTAAGGGCAATAGGTTTAATCATTTTAGTCTTTCATTTACTTTGCGTTTTTATCCGTTTAATTTAATACATCTAATTATTCTTAAAAAAACTTGATAACCCATCTTATAATAAAGTAAATTATGTATTTTTGCATATCATAATTAAGATTAAAGCTATGACAAAGAATACAATGGCAAACAAACTTCCAAGGAAGTTGATTCAAAAGATGGAAATCGTGGGTGAGCAGATTAAGCTTGCCAGATTACGGCGCAACCTGAGCATGGCGCAAGTTGCAGAAAGGGCAACATGCTCGGAAGTTACACTTTGCAAGGTAGAAAAGGGATTACCAACGGTTTCCATCGGAATTTACCTTCGTGTACTCTATGCTCTTCAGCTGGATGATGACATCTTGCTCCTGGCAAAGGATGACAAACTCGGAAGGGCATTGCAGGATATGGGACTGAAGAATCGTCAACGAGCATCTAAAAAGGAGTAGGAATGGAACGACTGTTTGTTTTCGCTGATTTTAACTGGCTCGGCAAAGCGGAGCTGGTAGGGGAGTTGTGCTATGAAAAATTGCGCGGCTCTGACAGTTATGCATTTAAGTTTGATGAGAATTGGCTTAAGGTTCATGCCGGAATCAAGCTTTCAGAGGACATCAACAATTACCCAGGCATGCAATATACCCAGCCAGGAAGTGATATTTTCGGATGTTTTTCTGATGCTTTGCCAGATAGGTGGGGACGTACCTTGCTCAAAAGAAGAGAACAGATACAGGCCGCTGAAGAAAAAAGAGCAGTCAGACCTCTTTCTTCGTTCGATTACCTCATGGGTATCGATGACTTCTCCAGAATGGGTGGATTTAGGTTTAAGAAGGAAATGGAAGGTGATTATATCAATGTGTCTCCATCTCTCAAGATACCTCCATTAACAGAGATTAGAGAATTGGTTCATGCCAGTCAAGAAGTAGAAAGATCTGAAGAGAATGATGTTTTGCCTGAAAAAAAATGGATAGCGCAGCTCATCCAACCTGGTACTTCATTGGGTGGCGCAAGACCTAAAGCAGGCGTATTGGATGAAAAAGGTAATCTATGCATCGCAAAGTTTCCTTCTCGAAAAGATGACTATGACGCAGGACTTTGGGAGCACTTTTCTCACCTGCTAGCTCAAAAGGCTGGTATCCTGGTAGCTCAAACCAGGGTGTTGGGAGGATTGGGTAAATATCACACACTCCTGTCTAAACGCTTTGACCGAACTGCAGAAGCTAAGAGAATCCATTTTGCGTCATCCATGTCTCTGCTGGGATTGAAGGATGGAGATAATGCACAAGGTGGTTATGGTTATCTCGATATTGTTGATTTCATACTCCAAGGTTGCTGCGACGTAGAGAAAAATCTTCTGGAACTCTACCGAAGGGTTGTTTTCAACATCTGCATTGGAAATTCTGATGACCACTTCAGAAACCATGGCTTTCTACTCACACCAAAGGGCTGGACTCTATCACCAGCCTATGATATGAATCCTACCCTCAATGAATATCAGAGTCTTCTGATTAATGAATCTTCAAACAAGGCAGACATCAATATTCTGCTTGATTCATCTGAAAGCTACATGATTAAGAGGGAGGAAGCTAAAATCATCATCCAAGAGGTTCAAGCAGCAGTTAGTCAATGGGAAAGTTTAGCTACTCTGCTTCAAATCCCAGCTAGAGAGATGGCTATGTTTAAAGAAAGGTTTAAGCTTAACCTATAATATAATGAAGTATCAAACTTATTTGCTTCATTATATTATGGGTTATCCTGCATTCTCTATCATGTCGATGATGGTATAGATTGGCAAGATGCAACCACTGGCGAAGAAGAGTTCTGGACATAAAATCATAGTTTTTCGGACAGAAAGACGAAGAAAGCAAGTGAAATAAATATATAACTTTAGCAATTAGTTTTTTTAATGATAAAGCATATAAATTGTATTGCAAGGATTATTATCTTAAATAACCGTAAAAAAATTACGGCGTATTGATATTTTGTATATCTTTGCAACTGCTTAGCTGCACTTGACATTATAATAAAAGATAGTTTGCATTGTTTAAGTGTGTATTAGCTTTGCACCAACAAAATTGTTATCAATTAAAAATAAAGTATATATAAGCATGCTAGTAAAATTTGCCGTAACGAACTATAGAGGATTTGCCAATCGCATAGAATGGGATTTGTCGAAACCAAGTAACTATTCGTTCAATACTTTTGCCATTAAAGATGGTATCATCAAGAATGGCATCGTATATGGACCTAATGGTTCTGGCAAGTCGAACTTTGCAATGGCCATCTTCGACATTACCAATCATCTTTCACAGAAGTGGAAGAAGGTGAACTATTATGATAACTTTACATATACGGGAAAGTTGAACTTCCCCGTAAAATTTGAATATACATTCAAGTTTAGAGATAATACGTTACTATATACATATAGCAAATCACCTGATGGAAAACTGGAGGAAGAAGAACTTGTTGTGAATAACAAGCTTATTTTCTGCAACAAGAATTCTGTCTTGACATTGGATGATGTTGAATTCCCGATGGATTCTGCGGTGAAGGCAAACCTTGCCAATAACGCCAATAATGTATCCATCGTAAACTTTCTGCTTACTTCCTATCCTCTTGCCAAGGAACATTATCTTCTGAAACTGCAGCAATTCGTAAACTCAATGTTATGGTTCAGAAGTGTTGAAAAAAATGAGTTTATGGGGTTGGCTACTGCTCCGGCAAATCTCGATGAGTATATCATCAAGAATAAGCTGACTCGGGACTTTGAGGAATTCATCCATCGGGTAAGCGGACAAAGTTTTGAGTTTCAGGAGCCAAAGGATGATGATAAAGAGTTGTATTGCGTATTTGGATTAGGTCGCATTCCATTCGATAAGATTGCATCAACGGGTACTCAATCTCTGATGCTGCTATATTACTGGCTGAAACAGATGACAAAAGCATCGTTCGTTTTCATAGATGAATTTGATGCATTCTATCATTTCAGACTCTCTTATGAGGTTTGTAAAACCCTCTTTTCCCTTCCATGTCAGGCTTTTACGTCATCACACAACACCTATCTGATGACCAACGACTTGCTTCGCCCAGATTGCAATTTCATCTTGCAAGACAACAAAATCAAGCCGTTGAGCGACTGCACTCAAAAAGAGTTGAGATTCGGGCATAATATAGAAAAAATGTTTAGAGGTAACGCATTCGAAGTATGATACTATTCGTTTTTGAAGGAGTAAAACGGGAGCCGGATTTGTTCCGCACCATCCAGCGATTATACTTTGCAAATAGAGATGAGCAGATAGTATGTTCCTATAACAACAACATCTATCAGCTATACAAAGATTTGCAGGAGTATGATGGCGATGGAGATATTGTGTCTTTGCTGATGGAGAAATTTGCTGGTCAAGCAGACAATCCGCTCAAGGATATTGATGCATCTGCTGACATTTCTGAAATCTATCTGTTCTTCGACTATGACTTTCATAACCGGAATTTATCTCTCGAAGAAATCAACAGGCAGGTAAAGGAAATGCTTGAAACATTCAACAACGAAACGGAGTTTGGTAGGCTATATATTGACTATCCGATGGTTGAGTCTATACGATATACTAAGCAGTTGCCCGATGCAAACTATTGGACGTATTCTGTAACACGTTCTGAGTGTGGTAAGTTTAAAGGTGTATCTGCAGATTTTTCTGCGTATGACAGTTTCGATTTCATCCTACTGAAAGATCATCGAGAGCCAACAGAAGTAGAGATGGAGGAAGTTAAGCAAAATTGGGAATATTTAAAGGAAATGAATGTGGGAAAAGCGAACTATCTATGTAAGGGGAAGAATACGATGCCTGCATCTAAAGAAGACATACTTCAAGACAAAATATTCAACTCACAAGTAGAACAGTATGTGAATACCGAAGATTGCAAAGTAGCTGTACTCAATGCTTTCCCAATTTTTCTGTTTGACTATTTCAAATAATATTTTAAGAGAAGGTTATCATACGAGGACATTCTATTAAGCAACAAATTTGGACTATCTAAAATTATATTTGCACAAATATGCGTAAGGGCAATAGGTTTAAGAGTGGCGAGGATGCCAGCCATACCGATGGTGGCAATAGTGGTATTTGATGACATCTTGCTCCTGGCAAAGGATGACAAACTCGGAAGGGAAAACAAGGGAGGATGAAAGGATATGGAATGGATTATAGCATGAAAATAGTTAAAGAAATATATAAAAGTCAAGTTTATTGCGTAAAAAACAAGACTTTTATTAACTTTGCACTCGAAAATAGGAGATAAACATGGTTATAGCAAGTCTGATAAAGGAAAGATACTACGGGCAGTATGGCGATTGCCTTTCTCACCAAGCCTCTCTCTTGCCCGAAGAGAGAAGTTGTAACCGCCCTCCGGTGCTCGGAACCGCTACGCTATAAGGTTGGCGGGGCATCAAAGCCCTCGCCATGGTTGTGCGGGATGGGACCGCCTAGGTGTTAGTGGTGATACGACATCTACTGCTTTAGATGTATTCATTTGAGAAAAAAGCGTAACTTTGGCGGCAAGTTATATAAACTAAATAATAATGTGATTTTCAGAAATGGTTTGATGATAATGACAAGAATGGACTGGAATATAGACCTTTAACGTTAAAATAATGCAAGAAGTTTGGCGGTGTGAGGGGAAAAAAGTATTTTTGCAACCTAATTCAGTAAAACGTTTAAAAGGAGAAGATTATGAAACAGATATTAGTTACGGTAGATACTAACCAGCCTCTGCAAAACATTCGTAAGGCTATTAATATGCTTCGTGGTGTTGTGTCAACTACAGTTGTAAAAGAGCCTGTCTTGACAAAGACACAGAAGCAGCAAGCTTTTGTGAAGGAAAGTTTGACAAGAGCATTGCAGGAAGTGAAACTTGCAAAGTTGGAAGGAAGAAAACTACCAGATGCAAGGGATTTATTAAAAGATTTAGAAATGGAAGATTGACATGAAAATACATGTTGAATATGGCTCTGAGTTTAAAAGACAGTTTAAACGTTTGGCTAAAAAATATCATTCATTGAAATCTGACTATGATGCTTGGTTAGATGAAATTTACAAGAATCCTCTTGTTGGAGATGACCTTGGTGGCGGCGTTCGTAAGATAAGAATGACCATTGCTGACAAGGGTAAAGGCAAAAGTGGTGGTGCAAGAATCCTAACTCTTAATGTAAAAGTTAGTGAGGATGGTATGAATGTAACTCTTCTTACAATCTATGACAAGGGAGAAATCTCTAATGTCAAGGATGAATTTATAAAATTCTTGATAAAAAACTTATAAGCAATAATTCCCAATCTGTAAGTTGATTGGCTTACGGATTGGGAACGAAGATAAACGTTTAAATGTGGGAGTTTACTTCTTTCAACCACTTTTTTATATACCATTGTGTTCTTTTTCCTATTAATATTAATGGATATCAGACTCTTCAGCTGCTGATGCTTTGTTTTCCTTGGGTTGTGGGTTGGGTACGAAGCCAAGGATGGCAACCAGACAACTCATCAAAGGACTGATGATGTTGAAGAAGCAGAAGGGGAGATAGACAAGTGTCGGGATGCCAAGAACCGTACTCTGCGTCATACCGCAGGCTGTCCATGGAACCAATACGCTCGTTACGGTAGCGCTATCCTCTGTACTTCGGCTCAAGAGTTCCGGACGATAGCCTCGTTCGGCATATTCATCCTTATAGATAGATGCATTCATAATAATGCTCAGGAACTGGTCACCCATAACGAGATTGAGCAAGACGCCCGATGTCACGGTGCTGCAGACAAGTGATACGGTGCTGTGGATGCTTTTCAGGAGCATGTGGGTAATGGCGTGGAGCATGCCGCTGGCTACCATACATGAACCGAAACACATGGCACAGAGGATGAGCCAGATGGTATTGAGCATGCCAGCCATACCTCGGGTGGCTACGAGATCATTGATGTTCACCATACCGCAATCTACCTGGGTATGGGTATAGCAGGTGGTCATGATTCCTTCAAAGAGGCTTTTGGCAGAGATGCTGTCTTCACCTGCTATCCCTACAAGTACTTCCGGCTGGAGAATGAGGGCACAGATGCATGCTGAAAGGGCTGAAAGAAGAAGTGTGATGAGAGATGGAGTCTTGCGGTAGATGAGCCATCCTGTAAAAGCCGGAACGAGCATGGTAAACAGAGAGATATTGAATCCATGGCTCAGACCGGTGAGATACTGGCTGATATCCACTGGATGGGAATCATAACAGAGTCCGATGATGAGATAGAGTACCAGCGAGAGCAGGATGCTTGGTATGGTAGTATAGAGCATATAGCGGATATGTGAGAAGAGATCCGCTCCGGCTATACTCGAAGCAAGGACGGTGGTATCGCTCATTGGCGAGAGTTTATCCCCGAAATAGGCACCGGAGATAATAGCTCCAGCGGTGTAGGGGGCTGGTATTCCCAGGGCATCACCGATTCCCATCAGAGCAATACCGATGGTGGCAATTGTGGTCCATGAGGTTCCCGTCATCACAGAAATGATGCTGGAGATGATGCATGCGCAGGGAAGGAAAAAGGTTGGCGACATGATCTGTACACCATAATATATCAATGTGGGTACCACACCACTGATCATCCAGGTAGCTGACATCATTCCGATGAGCAGCAGGATCAGGATAGATACTCCGGCATCGCCCACGGTCTTTTTGATCATCTCTTCAAAGATATTCCATTTCATCCTATAGATGCCCATACCGAGTGCTACACAAACGGCTGTGGCTATCATGAGGGCCACCTGAGAGGCACCAGCCAGGGCATCATCAGGGAAGATTTTGACAACCAGGACGATGAGGGTGATAAGTACTGCCAGCGGTATGACAGAAATAAAAGGATGTGGTTCAACTGGCTGCAGAGACGAGCAGGATGCCTGATTCTCTGCAGCTTGAGATTTCTGTTTCTTTTCTTCTTGTTCCATTTGTTAATATTCTCTTATCATTTTAGTCTTTCATTTACTTTGCGTTTTCATCCGTTTCTTCAACGCTTTTCTTCTGTGTATTCGGCAAGAATCCTGCTATGATGCCGAGCAATGGCAGGAAGGCACTCACCTGGAAGATAAACTCGATGCTCGTCTTGTCTGCTAACCAGCCGAAGAAAGCAGAGCCCAAACCTCCCAAACCAAACATCAGTCCGAAGAAAATGCCGGCTATCAGTCCTACTTTATCTGGCATCAGGTCGGTGGCATATACCACGATGGAAGAGAAAGCCGAGGCAATGATCAATCCTGACAGGAAGGTAAAGATGATGGTCCACGTGAAGTTGACGAAAGGCATGGCGATGGCGAAAGGTGCTGCTCCCAGAATGGAAAACCAGATGACATACTTTCTGCCGAACTTGTCACCCAGCATTCCTCCTGCCACAGTTCCTATGGCAAAGGCTGCAAGGAACACGAAGAGACACAGCTGTGAAGTCTGTACCGAGACACCGAACTTATCCATCAGGAAGAAGGTGAAGTAGCTCGTGATGCACGCCGTATAGAAATACTTGGAGAACACGAGCATGATGAGGATGAACAGTGCCCAATACTTCACCCTTTTAGAAATATGGGTATTGAGAAGCGGTTGTTTCTGAGGATGGTTCACCACGTAAGCCAGTCGTGCCTTGTACCAGACTCCCAATCTTACCATGATGATGGCAGCGAGGAGGGCTGCAAGGGCAAACCAGGAGATGGCATGCTGTCCGAAAGGCAGGATGATGATGGCAGCCAGCAACGGACCTACTGCCGATCCGCCATTGCCGCCAACCTGAAAGATAGATTGTGCCAGACTCTTCTTGCCTCCCGATGCCATCTGTGCCACTCTTGAAGCTGTGGGATGAAACACGGATGAGCCCAGACCGACGACGCTCACAGCCAGGAGAATCAGAAAATAATTCTCGGCAAAAGCCAGTAGGAGCAGACCCACCAAGGTGAAACACATGCCGATGGAGAGGGCATAGGGACGGGGATGCTTGTCAGCATAAAGCCCCGTAAAAGGTTGCAGGATGGAAGACGTCATCTGGAAGACCAGCGTGATGATACCTATCTGTGCAAACGAGAAGTCGAACTTATCCTTCACAATCGGATAGATGGAAGGGATAATCGACTGAATCATATCATTCAAGAAATGGGAAATGCTACAGATGATGAGCATGGAATATACCGTACCCTCTACCATCTTAGGATTTCCCTTGATTTTACTACCTATTGACTTGATGTTCATTGTATTAATTTAAATTATTCTTTTTCAAGCACTGGCGCCATGAAAAGATTTCCCGTTCATGATTCTCATTCTGATTTACGATTGAATCTTTGAATTCTTTCTTTGACTATTCGTAAATAGGTGCGTTTCATCTTGTCTGTCAAAAAAGAATTGTTGACCAAATGCTCTACTTCGTCAGGCAAGACTGGAAAAGAGTCAAGAATCATTTCTATACGCTTCTTCTTCAGACCGATAAACTCTCCGAATCTCTCAAAGTCCAGACGGCATGGATGCCCTGTCCGCTCATACACATCACTTTTCTCCAGAGTCAGAGAAAGCCCCCCATTCAACCCCAAATCATCGCCCTCGATATGGAGACAGGTGTTCATCAGGTCATAGGCGGGAGCAAGCTGGTAATGCTCGCCAATTCTCATGATGGAGAAGTTTTTCAGATGGTCGTCGCCATTACCGTAGATGTAATTGAATACAACTAACTTAAAGAAACGTTCCATGGCTATCATCCAGGCAGGAATAAATCGTTTTATTGCACAGGCAATATCCTCGAAGCATCCATCATATTTGAAATAAGTACCTTGCTCGGCTTCATTCTTACCAACCAGAGAAGCGAAATCCTCCATGAGATATTTGCTTCCATCCTTGGCTATGTCAAATCTCTTGGTAATATATACCATATCTCCATGAGGGGTAAAGCAAAGACCATTTTCTGCTGTAATGATACCATATACCTGTGAGGCTATCTGCATGGTAAGATGCTCGTTAGCAGGAATCTGCTTCCTTGTATAAAGAGTATTGTCCCAAGGTGCTGGCTTCAGAATATAGCGAGAACGTTCATCCGTCTGCGAGATTCTGATGATTCCATTCTCTATCACTGCAGGAAATTTCTCCTGAGCTCCAGATACGGAGATACGTCTCATGGCTATCATAGTCTCTGATGTCTTACTGATTTCATCTACTTCAAAATCAAGCAAATGCGACACTTTCTGACCATCAAACAGTTTTTTGCAAGCTGTAGGAGAGTAAGTGGAAAAACCATCTGCAAGGGTGGATGGGCAATGATTTAATTCTTTCATGATTCTACTTCTTTTACAGTTAATGCTCCTATCGTATCATGGGTTGCTATCTTCAGAAGAAGTCCAAAGAAATCCTTCTCATCCAATCGCCAACTTCTGCAGACTATCTTTCTGTTTGCTCCTTCTGGAAGCATATTGGTAAAAACAGGGAATAGATAATCAGACTGATAAGGCTCTTCCCTGAAAGGCATGGTAAGTGAGACTGGATCATGGGTCCTATCCATCATATACTGCTTGTCGTATGTGAAGGTATAACCTCTGCCAGGAGTTGACTCCTCTAAGAATCCTGCTTCTGTGTCGTGACAATAAACGATAGCTTTTCTCATGACTTACTTTATTTAAACTGTTTGACGAATCTCATATTTAACCTCCATGCCAAGGATATCCATGATTTTTTCAACCGTCGATAGAGAGGGGTTTCCTTTACCACTCTCTATTTTCTTGATGGTTGAAATGGCTATCTCAGACATGTCAGCGAGGTCTTGCTGGGTAATCCCCAAGGCCATACGCTGCAATTTCATTACTTCTTGAATTTTCATACCAAGTAGTATATTATATTGTACTTTTCCTGCAAAGTTAACAAAAAAATCTAGATTACGCAAAAAAAGGTATAATATATTGTTCTTTTTATAAAAAATTATAAGTTCCTGAGATTTTTCTTGCTTAGTACTTTCCTATTTTTCTAAGGGTGATTATGACAAATAGGCGGTACGTATATATAAATCATACCCTGCTTACAACGATATCAGTTTGGAATTTGTACTTCGGAAATATGCGGGTGTCAAATATTGTTTCTTAATTATCGCAATTTCCGTATTTTCAATCTAGAAGGTCATGATGATAAAAATCTTTTGGTTTGATAGCGTATTACTTGCTCTCTGCAAGACGAATCACCTATAGTTGTACGACCGTAAGGCTACAGTTGTACGACTATATAGGCTATAGTTGTACAACTCTGGAGTTATAGTCGTACAACTATAGGGGTTATAGTTGTACGACTACAGAATTCCGGATTTCCGAAGAAATTAGTGAGATTTATAACACGTTGAATATCTGACGATTACGAATTTCGCTATATTTCCAATATTCTTCAAGAAATATTTTCCGAGCGGAAATTCGTGATTTTCAGAGGATTTAAATCATGATTTTGTAAAAAAAATAAACCTGGTTAACTGACGGAACATGACATCTGTATAATGACCACTTATATTCGAGATATGGGAAAGAAAGAGCGAACATGAAATCATCTGCCGATTCGTGACAAGCTGGGCAACAAAGGAGGAAGAACTCGACGAGCTAGACCGTATTCTTCAAGCTTACGCTTAAGAAGGCTAAGGATGGTTCTCCTCCAGAATCATCCTTAGCAATTCTTCATTTGCCTCGTTGTTAATCTCTGCATCCTCCAACTCAGAGAAATAATCAAGCGTAGCTGAACATTCGCCTGTAATATCTACCCCTATCACTTTTTCATGGGCATAGATGATGCGAAGCACGGCTTGGAGCTGCATAAGTGTCATATCTCCATTGCTCCAGTCGGTGATGGCATCCTGCTTTCTCAATACATCCTTATCTATGGATATGTAAATCGGCTCATGTATAAGTTTACCAGCCTTCGACGGCCAAGCCTGGTGATGGTCTATCTCTGCCTGACTGTAAAACAACACCCTCTCTCTTAAGTGAACAGGCACCTGGGCTATCAACTCGTCCGATGCCCCCACAATGATAATGTGTTTGACAAACGGGTTCTTCTCCAAAACATCTCTCACCCAACCGCCACATGACACAACACCCTCCCATTCCGGTTGCTGCATATCCGGATGATGGTCGAAAACAATGAGCGAGAAAGGTTCATGAATTCTTGACACCCAATATTCCGTAAGATAATGGAAATCTCCGGAATCTATGAAATGAACGGCTTTGGCAGGAAAAGGAGCCAATCGGCGATGCAGTTCCTCGCTACCCTCTTCGTCACAATAGCAGTCTACCCCTTTCATGTCCCGGCAATCTACATGGATAATATTCTTATTTGAGGCAAATGCCTCCAATTCGTATACGCCGGTAAAGTTAAGGAGAATGATAGGTATTTTCTTTTTCATATTGAATCAATTTTCTAAATGCTGATTGCAAAAATACCTAATATTCATAAATACTTGATGAATTATACATTATATTATTGTTAAAATTAGATTTTTTTATACTTCTCTGCAAATTTGCCAAAAACATATTAAAACAATTTAATTTTCAACAAAAACATATTAGATTCATTTTTTAATCAGTATCTTTGCAGAAAATAGAAACATATTGTGATGAGACTTATAAATACACTGATATTGGATAAATATAGATGTAATGTTCCCCATTACATCCTCAACTGTAGCCTTCGGAAATAATATCTATCTTGCTTGAGATACTATATTATTAACGAATTTAAAATTACATGGGTTTAATCATTTTATATTTTTTAGGTGCTCTGTCACTATCCTTTTTATGCTCCGTCCTGGAGGCGGTATTACTTTCTACTCCGATGTCGTTTATCTCGATGAAGGAGAATCAAGGCAACAAGACTGCCTCACTGATGAAACAGTATAAGAACAACGTAGACCGTCCGGTGGGTGCCATTCTTTCACTCAACACCATCGCCCACACCATCGGTTCTGCCGGTGTAGGAGCCGAGTCTATGAAACTCTTTGGCGAAGAATACTTCGGTATCATTTCCGCCATTCTCACTCTGTTGATTCTGGTACTTTCAGAAATCATCCCGAAAACTATCGGAGCTTCATATTGGCGCTCTCTTGCCATGACATCTACCAAGATCATCCGTGTGCTCATCTTCATCACCTATCCTTTGGTACTGCTTTCGGAACTTATCACTAAGGTATTTACTCCGAAGAACCACCAGGCTTCCATGAGTCGCGAAGAGGTATCGGCCATGGTAGATGTAGGTACTACAGAAGGCATCTTCCGTGAATCGGAAAGCAAGATCATCAAAAGCTGCATTCGCCTGGCAGGAGTAAAGGCCAAGGAGGTTATGACTCCATCCATCGTAGTAGAATCAGCCAACATGAATCTGACTACCAAGGAGTTTTACGAACAGAAAGAATGGAAATTCTCACGCATTCCCGTTTATGACTACAATAAAGATATCATTGTGGGATACGTATTGAAAGATATGGTTCTCAAATTGGTTTCAGACGATGAGTTCCAAACCAGATTATCCGAACTGATGCGTCCGATTCTTTCCTTCAACGAGGATGAATCTCTATACCAGATATGGGAAAAGATGTTGGAAAAACGAGAACACATCTCTATCATCGTAGATGAATACGGATGTCTGAGAGGAGTGGTTTCCATGGAAGACGTAATCGAAACGATGACTGGCGTAGAAATCGTAGATGAAGACGATGTGGCAGTGGATATGCAGGCATTGGCTAAGGAAAAATCGCGTATGATGTACCAAGGTATTGTATCTGCCATTCCTGACAGTAAAGCTTAATATTTGCAGAACATAGCATTTTAACGAGAAAGGGTGGGTCATAAGTTAATGATTCACCCTCTTCTTGTTGTTAGAATAGATAGGATATGTTGTTGGAAAAGATAGGATATGTTGTTGGAAAAGATAGGATATGTTGTTGAGACAGTTAGTATCTACGGTCGCACAACAGCTGTTGTGCGCTTGCATAACAGCTGATATGCGCATGCACAACACCTGTTATGCATGCGGTGGGCAACTGTTATGCGCCAACTATTATCCAGACCTATTTGCACACCCTCTCTCTAGTTTAACCAGGAAATATCGCAACCTTGATGACGTCATCCCTGCGGTTTTCAAAGACATCAATACAGATTCTTTCTCACCTTTTGACCTGTAAACTATTAAAAAGTCTGTCTTTTGACCATTTTTTGTGATTTTTCAGCAAACAAAACCATAAAATATACTCTGATGTTCAAATAGTTAGCCAAAAATTTGGAGAATAGAATATTTTTTCTTACCTTTGCATGAAAGATTTGAATTCAATATTTTTACAGAATATAGCATGTATCAAGATTTAGATTTTACTGATAACAATTACTATCAGGAAGATTATATAGATTCACCGGTTGATGATTTCGACTGGATGCCTAATTTATTTGCCAAGCTCGCAAATCACCTGCGAACTTCAACTTCTGCTGATGTTATCAGACTGGGAACCATCGGCTGCATCAGAAACCATGAGCCGGGAGATGATTCACTTCTCCAATGGGAAGAAGTAGAAACAATGCGTCGCTATATAGATAGCGTTAACAGAGGCTTGGGTGCACCGGAAGATCCCACACTCCAGCAGTTGCTCCATTCTACAGAATGGACTAACTATGGTATTTTTACCATGAACTTTATCTCGGATAAGAATCTCGACTATAAAGGAATCTGTGAGGTTGAAAATACAAATCTCTCATACGCCAGCATGGCTTTTTTAATTGCTCTGGTAAAAGGGATGAGTATGATTAATCTCAAACATCCTTCAGCAAAGGGAGAAAACAATCATATTTTCACATACGTAATTCCAAGTCAATTCTCCACCTTCTCCTTTGCTTCATTCCTCAATGTGGCCAATGCACGTCTCGCTAACAAAGAAGATATTTCAGAACAGGAGATTGAAGAGTTGACCCAACTTGCTTTCAAGAGTCGCTACTGGAAACAAGAGACCTCACTCAAGAGTAAAGACAGCGAGTTGTTCATCTATGTCCTCAAGAACATCATTTCGGAAATTCTGGGACTGAAGCTTGACATCAATGCGGAATCCTTTGCCAAACAGGCAAAGAAGGAAGAGAAAAAGACTGCCACTCCAACTGTAGATAACCATAAGAAGAAGGAGAAGAAGGAAAAGAAAAAAGAAAAGACTATCCTGAAAGCTAATTCCAAACCTTCTTTGGCATCTACGATGGTAAAAGTCTTAACAGATGAGTCCCTCCCGCAAACCAAAGAGAGTCTTATTGATAAGACTATGCAACTCTATCCTACTCTCAAGATAAACTGTTTCAACACCACCCTATCAAGACTCCATAAAAATGAAGTTCTGAATTATTATAATGGTGGACTGATTGGAATAAAAGGCAAAAGATACGGAAGAGGCTACAAGATAATTAGCCGTTTGCATAAACATAAGGAAACAGATTAAGGCTAAATTTTGTGCCAAGAAAATCCAAAGACTAAAGACCTTTGGGTTTTCTTGGCACTATTATATAATACTGTAGCAGCAACTAACGTTTGAGTCAGTCTCTTACTAAAATGTTTCTTACTTGAAAGCAGTTCAATGACAAAACAATAACCTAAAAAAGAAACTTACTTGTCGTTTTTCCGGCAATTAGTCAATTCTACAATTAGACAATTAAGAATTTGATTCTCTATAAGGAGAAAACCACAAAACTGTTTACCTAAATTCAAAAACTACGCATAAACCACAAAGTTGTTTACCAAAAATCACTGCATTTTGTAACACAAACCACATTTTTGTTTACCTAAACCACTATTCTATTTATCTAAACCACAAAACTGTTTACCTATCCTAGTAAAAAGCAGTTGCTCCTTTTTAGGTAAATTGAAATGTGTTTTTTACCTAGTTAAATTCATAAGAAAAACAGGTAAACAGAAATGTGGTTTAAGAGAAAAATCGATGAACGTTCTGCCAGGTAAAGAGTTTTGTGGTTTTTAAATTCTTATTCAGTTGCTACTAAAGAAAAAATTAAAATGTCTAGACAACTCCTTTAGGCGTTTTACATAACATATTAACATACTGATAGTTATACACATATTCAAATTGTATTCAGGTGCCTGATTTCAAATAGAATAAGATAAAAAATAGCATCTTATCAAGATAAAAACCACAAAACTGTTTACCTAAAACCACTATTTTGTTTACCAGAAACCACAAAACTGTTTACCAAAGAATAAAAGACTGATATAAAAATTATATAACTTATTACATATCAAATTATAACACGGGATTTGGTAAATAATTAATATAACCTCAAAATGGAATGAATTATATACATGCCATTTCAGGTAAACAGTTTTGTGGTTATGATGATAAGCCATTCTTAAAAGTAGGTAAACAGAAATGTGGTTTTACATATCAAAAAGAGGAAGTACGGTACTCCCCTACTTCCTCTTCTGCTTTCTTGTTCTGCTTAGCCTCTATAGAATACAGGCATGAATGAACCGACACAGTCAAAAAATTCTTGTGCCAGCCTTTCAAGACCCGATGTTTTCAAAGCAGCAAAATCATCATCACTAGCAGCAATACAGAATCTGTCATTCTTGATTCCTATGAATTTGCATCTGCCCAACAGCGCTTGCTGACTGGTATCCTGTACCATCGAAATAAACTGATTCCATTGCTCAAAACCTTGAGTCGTGTCTACTTCTATCTTCTTGTCAGGATTCTGATATACATGCGCAAAAAGATCTCCCTGCTGCGTGGCATCATCAGATGTTTTCTTTCCCCTATTACGGTTTATTTTTTCATTCAGACGACGAGCAATATCTGCATCTTTATCTCCGATATGATTGATACCTACATCCGTCCGCTTGATATGGAAGATAACATATTCAGGATCTCCCTTATACTTTCCGTTCCGATAAATAAAGTCTTCTTCAGAAAATTCATCAAATACGATATCTGTCTCACTGCGACTAGCCATTCTGTTGAGATCTTCCCTTACCACATCGAGTACCTGTTTTCTGAATTGCGAGAATTTAGGATATTTATTCATCACAGGCTCCCCCTTGTCGTCAAGCAGAATATTGCCATGTTCATCAAGTTCTACCAGACCCAAATACTGTTTCATCGGCAAAAACTCAACCTTAACATCCAAGCTCTTGTCTAGTCCCATCTGACGAAGCAGATATATATAGAGGCGAGGTGTATTCACCTTCTTGGAATATTTAGCAATCATGGAGATATGGTGAATATATCCCTGACGCATGTCAAAAAGGCTCATGGTGAGTTTTGGATCTATCTCAAGTATTACTTCACCCTTGATGCGTTCTACTTTCTCACCATCGCTCTTTGTATAGCCTTTCTGCGTTGTCGGAATCTCGATGTTTGAAAATACGTGCTGTATCTTCTCTGTCTTGCTATCCGTCTTTACACGCACCGACAGGTTGAGGATATCGTTCTTCAGCGTATCACGCAGATTCTTATAATTATGAAACTCCGTTGATACCTGAAAATCCTTGATGTCTATTTTGATGGGCGGAATCTCCATAACAGCATGCTCTATTCCTTTCTCGAAAAGATAGTCGGAGCGTGCATCTCCAAGCACTCTCTTCTCGGTAAAATACTCTTCAACATACTTCTGCAGATGGGTACTTGCAACCATCAATATGTTTTGTTGCAATAATGTATATTGCTTATCCAATTTTGTCAGCGAAAAAGGTGTGTTAATCCACACCAGATTCTTGTTTCCTTTTGGTTCACTCATATAAAAACCACATTTCTGTTTACCATAAACCACAAAGTTGTTTACCTAAAACCACTTTTTTATTTACTTAAAACCACATAAATATTTACCCGAAACCACCAAGCTATTTACCATAAACCATATTTCTATTTACCTAAAACCACATTTCTATTTACCACTTCAAACATAACTCATTATTAATCAAGATATTATACACTCTGTAATAAATAAGAGATATATAATTTATTATAAAGAATAATCTATAATTATCATTCTTTTGGTAAACAGAAATGTGGTTTTTGTTGGAACTTATACCTTATTTTTAAGCTTAGCGCTTTTTTAGGTAAACAGTTTTGTGGTTTTCACCCTTTTAATAACTACTTTTTGTTTGCTTACTTTTTCAAGTAATCCATCAGGATATTGTAGAGCAGGTTTTCCTGTGGGATATCATCTGAGAGGCATTTCATCTTCAGGAGAAGGAGTTCTTCCTTGTTAAGATATGTAGCCACACTCGTTCTAGTGCGTCTTTCCTCTGCAGTCCAGTAACTTTTTCTCTTGCGACCACCTTTAGATATATTTTTATCCTCTTCGCTTTTTGCCATTTCTGTGTTTAATAAACTTGGTCGGTCGTTCTTGCCCATATTTTCAAGAGACTCACCAATTTCTTCTAAATTTCTTTTTGCTACAGCCATAATTCTTATATTTTATAAGTTTATCTTCTTTTGTTTTATTATTGCATGTTTCACCCTACCCTACCAAGATTAGATTTTGATGTTGAACATGCGCTTGATAGCAATTTCGTAATCGATACCTGTACTTGAGTAAGGTGCATATTCGAATATGCTTTGTCCGTGTGCCTGAGCTTCCAGGAACTTTACAGAGCGGCGGATACGGCAAGGCAGAATTAAGTCGCCATGTTTTTCGCCTAAAAGTTTGCTCAACTCCTTGGTAATCTTGGTTCGTTCATCTACCATAACTGGCAGGAGTCCAAGTAATTCCAAATTATCGTTCATGTGGAACTCTTTCACTTCATCCATTACGCTGAGTACTTCACTTACTCCCTTGACAGATAATGCTTCCATCTGTACTGGAATCAAAATCTTGCTCGCTGCAACCAAAGCATTATAAGTGTTCTTGGAAAGTGCTGGAGGACAGTCGATGAAAATGTAGTCGAAATCATCAAATACGTTTTTCAGTCCTTCTCCTGTCATGTCATGGCAATCGTTGTCTTGCAAACATCCCAGTAATACCGTGTAGCTCTTCATCTGTTCTCTCAGTGAAGGGCCTCCTGGAAGGTGTTGTTCTATATTTTCCATCTGAGCAGATCCTGGAACTGCATATACTCCATTTTTACATTTGTAGACTGGCACACCACTCTGTTTGCACATGGCGTTGTATATGTTATCATATTCGTTATCTCTCACTCCGAAAAGCGAAGAGAGGTTGCATTGTGGGTCTAAGTCTATTACCAGAACCCTGAGGTTGTGATTCAACCGGACTATGCCAGAAGCCAGAGACTGCACAGTAGCCGTCTTGCCTACTCCACCCTTGTTGTTCACTACTGCAACAATTTCCTGTAGTTCATGTTTCATATTTCTTTTTTCCTTATTTCACGTTATGGTTTAATATAATTTACATATATTAGAATTGCTGGCAATTAGAATAAACGAATTGACTTATGTTCTTTCGTCCAGAAAGACTAAAAGTCTTATTTTTGGATTGTCTAATATTCTTTAGTTCTAATATTGGTTGCAAAAATAGCCAAAATAGTTGATATAAAAGAATTTATCGTCTTATTTCTTTGTAAATATCCTTTTTTTTATACTTTTCTAACAATCTTCATGAAGAATAAGCATCACTTCGAATATGCTACTAAACGAAAATATGAATAGCCTAATAGACGGATAAATTAATTAAACTTATATATGAATATTCTATTAAACAAATATTTGTATAGACCATTATGCTAATAAACGATTATACTAATAGATAAATAAACATATTTATGTATAACCATATAAACTAACAAACTTATAAACTAATAGCAGTAAAGACGTTTGTTAGAATAGACGAAAATATAAAAATACGTTTAAACAAATATACTAACTGACAGCAATTATAATAATCTAATGATTAGCGAGATAAACATGTATATTGCAGACCTAACATGTTGACACTTTATAATTCAGCATTTTAATTATCCTTTTTGTAGAATATCTATAATGTATAAAATTAGAATGTTAGTTTAGTCTAATTGCCTAATAAACTAAAATACGTATATTCAACAGGAACAGTTTATATAAGATATGTTAATTTTTCCTCTAAGTGCGTACAACCTATTGAAATTTTCAGTATCTTTACAGAGTTAAACTGATGTCGAACCTTTAAAACTATAACATCATGAAAATTGGTATTCCAAAAGAGATTAAGAACAATGAGAACCGTGTTGGAATGACACCAGCAGGAGTAGCTGAATTCATTCGACATGGTCACGAAGTGATGGTTCAGCATACGGCTGGAGAGAACAGCGGATTTGCTGATGAAGCGTATGAAAAGGTAGGAGCCATAATCTTACCCGACATTCAGAGTGTATATCGTGAGGCGGAAATGATAGTAAAGGTGAAAGAGCCTATCGCTGAGGAATATCCACTTATCCATCAAGACCAGCTTGTTTTCACTTATTTCCATTTTGCCTGTGACAAGGAACTTACCGATGCCATGCTCAAGAGTGGTGCTGTCTGTCTGGCTTACGAGACTGTGGAGACAGATAACCACCATTTGCCTTTACTCATTCCGATGAGTGAAGTAGCTGGAAGAATGGCCATTATTAATGGTGCTTTTTATCTGCAGAAGACAAAGGGAGGAAAAGGAAAACTGATGAGTGGTGTACCTGGTGTGAACCGCGTCAAGGTTTTGGTATTGGGCGGCGGAACCGTAGGAGAAGCTGCGGCAAGAATGGCTGCAGGAATGGGAGCTGATGTATGGATTACAGATATCAGTTTGCCTCGTCTTCGTCAGTTAGAGATGGAGCTGCCTATCAATGTACACACGCTCTATTCCAACGAGCATAATATTCGTAGAGAATTGACAGATGTGGATATCGTTGTGGGTAGTGTGCTCGTACCAGGTGATAAGGCGCCGCATCTTATCACGAAAGATATGTTGAAATTGATGGAGCCAGGAACAGTACTTGTTGATGTAGCAATCGATCAGGGTGGCTGTTTCGAGACATCGCATCCAACCACACATTCTGATCCGACATATATGGTCGATGGAATCGTTCATTATGCAGTAGCTAATATTCCTGGTGCTGTGCCGAATACCTCTACTACAGCCTTGACCAATGCTACACTGAAATATGCATTGGCGCTTGCTGATAAGGGTTGGCGAAAGGCCTGCAAGGAGGATAAAGCCCTGTATAGGGGTTTGAATATCGTAAATGGAAAGGTGGTATTCAAGGCCGTAGCGGATGTCTTCGGACTGGAATATGAAAAAATGATACTCTAAGTAGAGTAGGGGAGGGTTCCATAACACAAAAGCTATGGGATCCTCTTTAAATAATGTATCACGGAGAACAGAATACACTTTGTTTGATTTGAACACTTACTTATGGTGCGCTTGCTCCTGCTCCTATCGCCCTGGAGTTTGGTATCGGCACCTATTACAGCAATATTCTTGATCTTACCAACAATGGTTTCGAGTTCTCTATCGGTGGTGATGTAGTTCGTACCAATGATTTCACCTATAACACTATGCTCAGTATCTCATCCAACAGGAATAAGATTACCAAGCTCAATGGTTCAACCCTCGATATGATGCATCAGGATCTCTATATGGAAGGTCATGCCATGGGAACCGTGAAGGGATATAAAGTGGCAGGCATCTATCAGAGTCAGGATCAGATTAGTAAGTTGAATGAACAGGCTATGGCCAAGGGATATGGTTTCTATCAGAATGGAGCTGCTGTAGGTGACTACATGTTTGCAGATACCAATGGTGATGGGGGCGGATGAGTTTGCTGCCGAGAATATCGAGACCAATAACAGTAATGTGGAGACGGCTTATACCGCCTATTACAATGTAATCAATGCGGCCAATACCTTTCTGGTACATATCAACAAGAATATACCAGGACTGAGCGAGGAGAAACGTACGGAGATGATTGCAGAGGCTCGTTGCCAGCGTGCTTTGGCTTATCTCACTCTCCTGAAATGTTTCGGAGAATACTGGAAGCAGGATTCCCAATACGGAGTCTGTCTCTTCAAGGATGAGTTGGTAAGAGATAACCAGGTTCGTCAGCGTTCTTCTGTAGCTGAAACTTACAAGCTGATTTCTGAAGATCTCGATTATGCCATCGCCCATTGCGAACAGCATCCGGCAGACCATTATCACATGAGCAGTCTTTTTGCCAAGGCTTTGAAGGCAAAGATGTATTTTGCTCAGGATAACTATCCGGAGGCAGCAAGATTATCTGAAGAAGTGATTAATGAGGCTGAAGCAGCAGGATATGAACTGGAGAAAGACTATGCTAATATCTTTACAGAACAGTTCAATTCCAAGGAGATGCTTTTCGCCCCTTATACAGCTAATCCGAATGAATTGATGGATGCTTCTTGGTTTGCCTTCTCTCCAGGATCACTCCTTAAAAAGGTGGCTGATGATTTGGTTCCTGATGATGAAACAGGTGGTGATATCGTTGTTCCAGATCCGGGAGAGGGTGGGGATGTAGTAGTTCCTGATCCAGGTGAAGGCGGTGATGTTGTATTGCCTGGTGATGGAGATGATGGCGGCATCGTTATCCCTGGTGGTGATGGTGGCGATTTCCCATTCCCTCCAGGTGAAGATGATGCAGCTTCCTACGATCCTCTTTATACTTGGGCATACAAGGGTGAAGGCATGACTGGAATTGCCAAGTACAGCAAGTTGACTCCTGAGTTTATGTTCGAAGATTCTTATTATTTCATGCGCCTTGCCGAAGTCTATTATATCGCTGCCGAAGCAGAGGCTCGTCAGGGGCAGTATGCTAAGGCTCGTACGCTCTTGGCTACTGTCATCGAACGTGCTGGATATACTGAGGACGATGTGAACGCTATTGCCGACAGTGATCTTCTGGGTGAAATCCTCAAGCATAAGTTGTGTGATATGAGTAACGAAAATCTGGAAGAATGGTTCGATCTTTGCCGTTATAACCGTCAGGGTGGTTTCGAGAGTTGGACAGAAGATGAGAAAGCAGAACTTCCTAGCTTCCGCCGATATCTTCTTCCTATACCAAAGGCATCTATGGGAGCCAATAATCTTCTCGTTCAGAATCCTGAATATGTGAATCAATAAACATTATATAATAAATAAAATCGAGAAAAAATGAATAAGATGAAAATGAAAACTTGCATGATGACACTTGCCGGTCTTGTACTTGCAATGGCTGCCAGTGCGCAGAATTTTGTGATGAAAGGTAAGGTTAAAGGTAACGTGGACGGCTGTTCTGTCATGTTACAGAAGTATGGATTGGAAGGTGTTACCAATCTGGATAGCGTTACTATCAAGAATGGTGAGTTCATCCTCAAGGGGGTAGTTAACCAGCCTGAGCAGTATCAGATGGTTATTGATATGAACAAGCCTGGTACAGCTGAGCCTGACTATCAGAAAATATTCTCAACAAGAGTCTATGTAGAGAATAAACCGATGACCTACGATGTAGACCTTACCGGTTTTCCTGCAGAGCGTGATATGAGTATGATAGAGCCTGTTGTAAAGGGTTCTACCACTCAGGATATTTATCAGGCTTATCTTGAACTGATGTCACCTATTCAGGACAAGATGCACAAGATGGATGATAGTATCAACCAGACTACCGATTTGGCACAGCGTGTATCCCTTGCCAAGGAAGCCATCAAGTTGCAGGAGGAAATGCGCCATCAGACCAGTCTGTTTACCTCAGTTCGGGATAAGAAATAGTGCCTAAAAAAGTTGGTAATCTCCGATATTTTTTGTATCTTTGTAGTTGAAATCCAATTAGTTACAAACATAAAAAGATATCATTATGGAGATTACCAAGGACAAAGTTACAGAATTATTTTGTATTATTGATGAATTTTACAAAGTTTTTGATGCTGAAAATGCAGGAAAATTGCTTTTGGGTGAAGATGGAGTAAAGCGCAGACGACGTAAAGCCTCTTTATCTGATAGTGAAATCATGACGATTTTGCTGTATTTCCATTTCGGCTCGTTCCGAAACTTCAAGCATTATTACCTATTTTTTATTAGAGGAACTTTGAAGTCATATTTTCCAAATGCGGTGTCTTATAACCGTTTTGTAGAACTTGAAAGTCGCGTATTCTTCCCTCTTATGTTCTTCCTGAATCTCCGTGCTTTTGGCAGATGTACAGGTATAACCTTTGTTGATTCAACCATGATACCAATATGCCACAATCTCAGGCGTTATGCCAACAAAGTGTTCAAAGGCATTGCCACAAACGGAAAGGGAACAATGGGATGGTGTCATGGGTTCAAGCTACATCTGGCTTGTAATGATAGAGGTGAGATAATTGCTTTTGTTCTCACTGGTGCAAACGTTAGCGACAAAGATCCAACGGTATTCGATGTGTTGGCTAAACGTCTGTATGGTAAGCTGTTTGCAGATAAAGGCTATATCTCGCAAAAACTTTTCGATTCGCTTTTTGAGGAAGGCATCCAGTTGGTAACAGGACTGAGAGTGAACATGAAGAACAAACTAATGCCGTTCTATGACAAGATGATGCTACGCAAAAGATACATCATTGAAACGATTAATGACCTGTTGAAAAATACGGCTCAGATAGTACATTCACGTCACAGGTCTGTTGCGAATTTCATCATAAATATTATTTCTGCATTAGGGGCATACTGTTTCTTTGACAACAAGCCCAAGGCACTTACTGGATACGTTATCGAAGATACGAAACAGCTTAGTCTTTTCTAACATTGCATATTTTACATGAGGATTTTGTCTCAGCAACCATCCAAGATATATAGATGGTTGCCAAGCCTCTGTGTCCCTTATATAAAAACATTATAAAGCCTTTAGATAGAGCTCGTTATCCCGAACTGAGGTCTGTTTATTCAGCAGCATACCACTTCTCTGGTAGCCTTCGACTTGCTTCTCGAGAGTTTCTCTTCTTTACCAACCCCATATACCTCTCAGCAGATTGACGAGATGATGGGCTGGTTGAAGAACGACTGGAGTTCTTCTGCACAATATCCGATGCTGCAGATGCAGGCAGAGATGGCAAAGCATACAGCTATCGGCAACCATTATATCGATGGTACCGTTGTCACTCCTGAAGGCAAGCAGGTGAAGCTTTCTTCACTTATCAAGAAGGGTGAATACACCATGTTGGAGTTCTGGGCTTCCTGGTGTCGTCCATGCCGTCAGGAGATTCCACATCTCAAGAAGGTACACGAGAAATACAAGGATTTCAACATCATCAGTATTTCCGTAGATGAGAGAGATGCCGACTGGAAAAAGGCAATGACCAAGGAAGGAATGACCTGGACACAGGTTCGCAATCCTGAAGGTTTTGGCGGTATGGTGATGGGCGAGTATGGCATCAATGGTATTCCAGCCTGTCTCATCCTAGATAAGGATGGCAATTTCTATAAGACCAACATGCGTGGTGCTTATCTTGATGCTTTCTTGTACGATTACTACAAGGAATAAAGTAGTTTAGTGCATAAAAATATTCCCCGATATGAATCCTCAGTATTCCTGCAGGATTCGTATCGGGGAATTTTGTTGATGAATTGTATGAAGGATAGATCTTCGCGAAATGAAAATCCATCATTGTTATTTACCATGCCTCCAGTTTATCTGCAATCTCTGGCATCTTATTCTTTGTGAATATAGGATTCTTGCCTTCCTTCTTCTGTTGGCGATAGTCTTTCAACAGGAAGACAGCTTGACGGGAAAGCAGGACGATGGCTACGAGATTGCAGAGGGTGAGAAGAGCCATCGTGATATCTGCAAAACTCCATGCAAAATCCAGAGATACTACTGCTCCGACCATCACCATTGCTGCTACAGCAAGACGATAGACAAATACACCCAGCTTGGAGTCCCTGATATATCTCACGTTGGTTTCTCCATAATAATAATTGCCGATGATGCTGCTAAAGGCAAACAGCCATATCATTACCGCAACAAACGGATTGCCGATGCTTCCAATTTCGTGGGTCAGGGCATCCTGGGTGAGTTGAATTCCATTTGAAGCCGTAAGGTCCACACCGCTCACCAGGATGATGAAAGCAGTGCAGGAACATACCACTAGCGTATCTGTAAAAACGCCCAGAGCCTGTATCAATCCCTGTTTTACAGGATGACTGACTGTAGCTACCGCAGCAGCATTCGGTGCACTACCTTCACCTGCCTCATTACTGAATAGACCTCGCTTGATACCCTGTATCACAGTAACGCCAAGAACTCCACCAGCAGCCTGATTGAATCCGAAAGCATTCTCAATAATGGTAAGCAGAACCTTTGGCAGACTGGTGATATTCCAAACAACAACACCTACAGCTATCAGAAGATAAACGACAGCCATCACAGGAACCACGGTAGAAGAGAACTTAGCCACTCTATGGATGCCACCGAAGATGATGAGCAGGGTGAGTACAGTGAGGGCAATTCCCATGGTGGCAGGTTCTATGCCAAAAGCCTTCTGCCATGCCAGACAGATAGTATTGCTCTGCACTGAATTATAGGCAAAGCCGAAGGTAATGATCATCAGCACGGCAAAAAGAATACCCATCCATCCTTTTCCCAAACCATACTTCATATAATAGGCCGGTCCGCCATAGAAAGATGCTTTGCCTTTCCGTTTGTAAAGTTGGGCGAGAGTTGATTCTATGAAAGCGGATGCTGAGCCCAGCAAAGCCAGCATCCACATCCAGAATACAGCTCCCGGTCCACCGATACTGACAGCAGTAGCCACACCTGCAAGATTTCCGGTGCCAATACGGCTAGCCAATGCTACCACAAATGCCTGGAAGGAAGAGATGTGTTTCATTTCTCCATCCACTTTCACCTCCATCGACAGTTCATCGTGTCCTATTTCTTCCGGTTGTACCTTGTCGGGATGAATCAGCAGCCTGATCATCTCTCTGATAAGGCGGAACTGGACGAAACGGGTACGCCAAGTGAAAAACAGGGCACAGCATATCAAGACGGTGATGATGATATACGACCAAAGGAAATCGCTAACCTGAACTAAAATGTTTTGTATTGAATCTATCATTTATCTATTTAAAACTTCTTATTTCTTTACTTTTTTATAACCTTCAGAACCTGGTCAGCAATACTTTTCATTCCCTTTATTGTAGGGTGACCGTTTTTCTTGTCAATATCATGAAGAGCAATGACTGGAACCTGATATTTGTTGCAGATCTTTTTTACCGATTCATTGATTACATCCTTGAGTTCAGAGTTTAAGATGAAATATGCCTCTACATTAGGATAATGCTGTCGTATATCAGAAAGCAGCTTGGCCATGGCAGGGCGGAAACTATACAAATCTGCGCGCTTCCAGTCGCTATACTGATAGTTGCCGAGTGGGGCATCAGCCCAGTTGTCATTCGTAGCACCGCAAATCAGGATGATATCCGGATTGCCAAGAAGAGAACTTCGGGTGATGAAAGAACGGTCGGTATAATCTTCGTCACGATAGCCAGTGTTGCAGATGGTAGCACCAGAATAGGAATTGATATTTCCCATCTTATAGCCTCCTTCCTTGATAACTTGCCACCACCAGGTTTGCTCAACCTTGTTTACATCTGTAGTTTCTGGTGGAGTAGTAGGTGAGTACCAGGTGGCATAACCCTTAGGAATGAACCCCTCGAAAGTGGAATACGAGTCACCGAGAACGGCAACGGTCTGCTTCACCTGTGCCATGAGAGGCATGAAGGTGAGCATAATGAAAGAAATGATAATCGTAAATCTTTTCATGATGCTTGTTCTTGTTTTAATGCTTCTTATGTAATTCTGCTGCAAAAGTAATATAAATATGTGAATAGACAAAAAATATCGGAGGAAAATTCATCTTTCTGTTTCTATTTTTGTCTAAAACTAAGCATGATTTGAGTTATACCATAATTTTATCATGTGCGCGCACTAGCGCATATGCACGCAAGCGTACGCATGCATATATAATAATGTATACACAAAAAATCGTCATGCAAAAATCTTTATATATGTTAAATTTTGACTAAAATCTCAACTTTTTTGCGAAAAGATTTGGTGGAATGAAAAATAGTTAGTACTTTTGCACTCGCTTTTGAGAAATACGGTTTCTCTTAGCGATTAAAGAAAGAGTTCTTTGAAAGATTTTACATAAACAGACAAGTAGTACAAGAAGCGGTTAACTTCTTAGAAATAAGAAAGTTGACTGGGTAAAAGAAACGAACCGTCAAGCAATTGACAAGTCAGGTTTACTAAGCTTCGATAAACGAAAAGGATATTCGTCCTAAGTACAGACAACAAACAAACCAAGCCGCAAGGCTAGGTAAAAATGATATTTTACAATGGAGAGTTTGATCCTGGCTCAGGATGAACGCTAGCTACAGGCTTAACACATGCAAGTCGAGGGGAAACGATATTGGAAGCCTGCTTCCGATAGGCGTCGACCGGCGCACGGGTGAGTAACGCGTATCCAACCTGCCCACCACTTGGGGATAACCTTGCGAAAGTAAGACTAATACCCAATGATATCTCTGGAAGACATCTGAAAGAGATTAAAGATTTATCGGTGATGGATGGGGATGCGTCTGATTAGCTTGTTGGCGGGGTAACGGCCCACCAAGGCGACGATCAGTAGGGGTTCTGAGAGGAAGGTCCCCCACATTGGAACTGAGACACGGTCCAAACTCCTACGGGAGGCAGCAGTGAGGAATATTGGTCAATGGGCGAGAGCCTGAACCAGCCAAGTAGCGTGCAGGAAGACGGCCCTATGGGTTGTAAACTGCTTTTATAAGGGAATAAAGTGGGAGTCGTGACTCCTTTTGCATGTACCTTATGAATAAGGACCGGCTAATTCCGTGCCAGCAGCCGCGGTAATACGGAAGGTCCGGGCGTTATCCGGATTTATTGGGTTTAAAGGGAGCGTAGGCCGGAGATTAAGCGTGTTGTGAAATGTAGACGCTCAACGTCTGCACTGCAGCGCGAACTGGTTTCCTTGAGTACGCACAAAGTGGGCGGAATTCGTGGTGTAGCGGTGAAATGCTTAGATATCACGAAGAACTCCGATTGCGAAGGCAGCTCACTGGAGCGCAACTGACGCTGAAGCTCGAAAGTGCGGGTATCGAACAGGATTAGATACCCTGGTAGTCCGCACGGTAAACGATGGATGCCCGCTGTTGGTCTGAACAGGTCAGCGGCCAAGCGAAAGCATTAAGCATCCCACCTGGGGAGTACGCCGGCAACGGTGAAACTCAAAGGAATTGACGGGGGCCCGCACAAGCGGAGGAACATGTGGTTTAATTCGATGATACGCGAGGAACCTTACCCGGGCTTGAATTGCAGAGGAAGGATTTGGAGACAATGACGCCCTTCGGGGCCTCTGTGAAGGTGCTGCATGGTTGTCGTCAGCTCGTGCCGTGAGGTGTCGGCTTAAGTGCCATAACGAGCGCAACCCCTCTCCTTAGTTGCCATCAGTTGAAGCTGGGCACTCTGGGGACACTGCCACCGTAAGGTGTGAGGAAGGTGGGGATGACGTCAAATCAGCACGGCCCTTACGTCCGGGGCTACACACGTGTTACAATGGCAGGTACAGAGAGACGGTCCCTTGCAAAACGGATCAAATCCTTAAAGCCTGTCTCAGTTCGGACTGGGGTCTGCAACCCGACCCCACGAAGCTGGATTCGCTAGTAATCGCGCATCAGCCATGGCGCGGTGAATACGTTCCCGGGCCTTGTACACACCGCCCGTCAAGCCATGAAAGCCGGGGGCGCCTAAAGTCCGTGACCGTAAGGAGCGGCCTAGGGCGAAACTGGTAATTGGGGCTAAGTCGTAACAAGGTAGCCGTACCGGAAGGTGCGGCTGGAACACCTCCTTTCTGGAGAGACGAATTTCCTATAGAAGATTTAGGAACAGGACTTAAAAGTTCGCTTCTCTTCTTGTACGCACCATCTGTTTCATAAAATACAGGAGACTGGGATTCCTTATACATTATATAATATGTAGGGATGGCTCAAGCAAAATGGTTCAACTCCACAATCTCCACCATGCCTTTAAGGCAAGAAGATCTTTGACATATTGACACAAGCAAAACTGTAAGTAATGAACTTTAGTTCAGACTAAAGTAAATCAAATCGCAAGATGAGATTTCACTTTGTTAGAATACAGCTGAAAGTATGAGCTACTTATTCGCTGTCAGGTTAAACTGATAGCAAATACAGTCGTAAAGAAAGTAAGAAAGGGCGTATGGCGGATGCCTAGGCTCACGGAGGCGATGAAGGACGTGATAAGCTGCGATAAGCTTCGGGTAGGTGCAAATAACCCTTGATCCGGAGATTTCCGAATGGGACAACCTGGCCGTCTGAAGGGCGGTTACTCTTACCAAGTAAGAGAGCTAACGCAGGGAACTGAAACATCTTAGTACCTGCAGGAAGAGAAAATAAATGAATGATTCCCCCAGTAGTGGCGAGCGAACGGGGAACAGCCCAAACCGTTGACGTCGCAAGGCGCCAGCGGGGTTGTAGGACCGCGACATTGTACTGAAATGGTGAGTGGAAGTATCTGGAAAGTTACATCACAGAAGGTGATAATCCTGTACACGAAGCCAGATCAGGCATAGCGGTATCCTGAGTAACGCGGGACACGAGGAATCCTGCGCGAATCTGCCGGGACCATCCGGTAAGGCTAAATACTCCCGTGAGACCGATAGCGAACGAGTACTGTGAAGGAAAGGTGAAAAGAACCCCGAGCAGGGGAGTGAAATAGTTCCTGAAACCATACGCCTACAAGCGGTCGGAGCATCGGAAGATGTGACGGCGTGCCTTTTGCATAATGATCCTACGAGTTACCGTCACTGGCGAGGTTGAGTGTCACGAGACACGTAGCCGCAGTGAAAGCGAGCCTGAATAGGGCGCACAGTCAGTGGGGGTAGACGCGAAACCAAGTGATCTACACTTGGCCAGGATGAAGTCCCGGTAACACGGGATGGAGGTCCGCACCAATAAGCGTTGAAAAGCTTCTGGATGAGCCGAGTGTAGGAGTGAAAGGCCAATCAAACTTGGAGATAGCTCGTACTCCCCGAAAGGCATTTAGGTGCCGCGTCGGATGGTCACCGTGAGAGGTAGAGCGACCGATAGGACAAGAGGGCTTC
>NZ_CATKVU010000004.1:0-10000 GCF_949820605.1 Segatella copri | reverse complement strand
TTCATGAACTCCTGTGCCTGTCGTATCATGTACAAATATTTATCCTCCATACTAAACTAACCATCTAGAATCAATAAAAGCCTTATTTTTGCATTTATTAACCACAATCGCAAGTTTTGCGAGTCGAAAATTCTATAGTTGTACAACTCTGGAGTTATAGTCGTACAACTATAGATTTTCAAAAGCTCTAGCATATTTTTTATTTTTGTATACTACTGTATATCAGTAGTTTACAAAATATTAGCATATTTTCAATTCTACAAAACGAATTTGGATTCATTGAAAATTCTGAAATTATGGAGTGCGTAAAAGTGCCTTTTGTCAGTATTTTTCCTCACGCTACCTCATTGGTGATCAATTCCACTTATACCAAGCTTCATTGATATACTTGCGGATATTACTGATGCCTGTAGTAACCTGAGGAGCCAAGGGCTGTAAGACTTCGATGAACTCCTGCTTCACCATAATATCTTGGTCAACCTTTACATTTGTATCATTCACCATATCCATCACCACCTGAGCCAATTCCTTGGCATTGGTGCATGCAGAGAGCTTGGCTACATATTCTGCTAATGCTTCCACATTATTAATATATAAGGAGAGACGGGTTGTTTCGGGTGAGAGAACAGGCTCTTGACTTGTGGTCTTCGCCTTCATCATCTCCTCTATGTACTTGTCGTCATAAAAGTTTTGCTCAGCCTTGATAGCATTGGGCAGAATCTGGTTGTTACCGCCAGAGATATTAAAGACGATATTTGCCTTATTATTATCTTCCATTGCTATGATTTTTATTAAAAGTGAACGTATAGTGAATGAGCAGTAAACAGATGGTGAATGTCAGTGAAGGCATTTGTTTTCGCCTCGCCAATGTTGTATCTTTGTACTGCGTTCAATCAGAACAAACGGGATTGCAAATCTCTTTGGACTGACGATGACGCAGCACCGTAAGCTGCTGGAGGTGGGTGCTCATGCCCGACCTTATAATAGATGCTCTATCGGCATCTGCTATGAGGGAGGGCTCGATGAGCAAGGCAAGCCTTGCAACACCATGAAAAGCTTGAAAAGGCAGTGAATCAGGAAATCCAGAATGTTTTTTGAGATTACCTATTTTTAGGTATTGTGAACAATTTAATTTTGTCGTATCTTTGCACCCAAAAAAATAAGTTAAAAGATTAGTATGAAACATATCCTGTTGCTTATGATGCTTTTTGAGGTGAGTCTGATGGGAAAGGCGCAATCTATATCTAGCAAAGTTGTGGACAAAGATTCTCATGAAGCGATTATCGGTGCTGTCGTGTATGTGGGTAGTTCTCAGAAAGTGGCAGCTATCACTGATATTAACGGGCGATTTTCCATAGATGCAGCCAATGCAGGTAAATCTCTTAAGATTACTTATATAGGATACAAGAACTATTTAGGTAAGTTAAACCAGGCTCTCTATGAAATGGAACCGGAAATCAAGTCTGTGGGTGAAGTAGTGGTTACAGCTCAGGAGTCCAAGAGTCTGGCTTCTGCTTCTGTTATCGAGAAGCATGCCATGGAGCACCTGCAGCCTTCAAGTTTTACGGACATTCTCGAACTGTTGCCTGGTGGACGTTCCAAAGATCCTGATTTGAGTAGTCCTAATACGATTCGTATTCGGGAAGCCGGAAGTCCTTCAGGATATACTACCACTTCCCTCGGAACGAGTTTTGTAGTAGATGGAGCTCCCATCAGTACCAATGCCAATATGCAATATGTGGCTGGGTCTTGGGATGCAGCAACAACATCCAGAGAAAATATGAATGCCGGAGTGGATATGCGTAGCATCTCTACCGATGATATCGAGAAAGTAGAGGTGGTACGTGGCATTCCATCGGTAGAATATGGCGATTTGACAAGTGGTCTGGTGAAAATAGAACGTAGGAGAGGTGGAAATGACTGGAATGCCCGTCTGAAAGCAGATATGGGAAGCAAGCTCTTTTATCTTGCAAAAGGATTGGAATGGACTCCCCAGCAGATGACCCTCAATCTCAGTGTTGATTACCTCGATGCGAAGGCAGATCCAAGAAACCGGCTTGAAAATTACAGGAGACTGACGTTTTCTGCCCGGTTCGGAAAAACTTGGTTGACAGATTTTTACCGTTGGAAGATTTCGTCCAATCTCGATTATACCGGTTCTTTTGATAATGATAAAGTTGACCCGGATCTCAATAATCAGGCGGAAGATTCTTATAAATCGCAATATAATAAATATGCATTTAATTCACATGTAAGTCTGTCTCCCAAGAAGCGCATTTGGTTTAAGTCGCTGGATCTGACTTTGTCAGCCTCTTATGAGTATGACCTTATCAAGCGAACCAAACTGGTACAGCTGACCCGCCAGACAGTGGCAGCTACAGCAACTACACAAGGGGTTCATGATGGTGTTATCCTTCCCTATAAATATGTGGCTTATCATGATGTAGAAGGAAAGCCGCTCAATCTTTATGCTAAGGTCAATGGTAAATTCCAGGTTCCTTCTCTTGTGGTTTCCAATACCTTGCTGTTAGGCACCGATTGGAATTACGACAAAAATAAAGGACGGGGGCAGATTTATGATGTAACCCGCCCTCTTTATGCAGGTTCTATGTCATGCCGTCCCCGAAATCTTTCTTCAATACCTTCCAACCAACAGTGGGGAATTTATGCTGAGGAACAGTTGACATTGCCTTTTGCTGGTCATTCTCTTGAACTGGTAGCCGGTATAAGAGGTACGCAGATGTTGAATCTGCCCAATAATTATGAGATGCATGGTAAGTTTTTCTGGGATCCCCGTATCAATCTCGGCTTGACTTTTCCTAAATTCAATATTGGCAGGCTACCATCCTTTATCCGAATAGCAGGTGGAATAGGTGAACATACCAAAATGCCTACTTTGGAACAGCTTTACCCTGATCCTGTATATCTGGACTTAACCCAGCTGAATTATTACCATACGAATCCAGCGTATCGCCGTATCAACCTGATGACGTATGTGATAGATGCAACCAATCAGAATCTGAAGCCAGCGCGTAATTTCAAATGGGAGGTGAGTACTGACATCAATATAGGAGGCAACCGATTGTCTGTCACACTTTTTAGGGAGAATATGACTTCAGGCTTCCGTTTGCAGACGGCTTATGCTCCCTATATATATAGATGGTATGATGCATCGGGAATTAATGCCGATGCACTGTCGGCTCCACCTTCTTTGGAAGGATTACCCTTTGAGAAACGTAAGGAACTGAGGGGCTACAGTTATTACACCAATGGCAGTCAGACTCTCAAACGGGGAGTGGAATACACCTTTGCTACCCGAAGAATAGAAAAACTGTTCACCAGACTCACCATCAACGGAGCATGGTTCCGCACGGTTTATCGTAATTCTGTGGTAGAGACTTATCGCCCAAGTGCTGTTATCGGCAGTAAGCAGATACAGTATGTGGGGTATTATGAACATGATGGAGGCAATATGAATGAAATGCTCAATACCAATTTCACGTTAGATTCGGATGTCCCCAAGTTGAAGTTGGGTTTCTCAATATCCGCCCAATGCCTATGGTATACGCTGAAACAGAGTAAAGAGGTGAGTAATTATCCTACCAGATATATGGATAATGACGGTGTGATGCATGAGTGGAAAGCAGGTGATGAAAATGATGCTTATCTCAGGTATCTGATCAGGGATTATAACGACAGCTATTATCTCAAATACAGAGAACCTTTTGCCATGAATGTCAATTTCAAGGTAACAAAGAAACTCTTTGATGAGAAACTGAATGTAGCTCTGTTCTGCAACAAACTGTTGGATTATACTCCCGAATATGAAAACAATGGAGTAACGATCCGCCGCCATGTAACTCCCTATTTTGGATTAGAAATGAATGTAAAGATATGAAGAGATTGTTGATTATATGTATGATGACCTGTGGTTTTATCATTTCCTCCTGTCATCAGGATGAAGATTCCCTGTTTACCGAAGCTTCCATCGTGTTGCAGGGAGAAACGGATATCGTTCTCGACAGGATCCAGGGTACGGTAAGTCTTACCAATCTGAATACCACCCAGGTTTTCACCGTATCATCATTTGAAGGGAATATAGCCAGAGCCAGTATTCTTCGGGGGTCTTATGCCATCCTGGTAGAGGGTACTGCCCAATATCATGACGCTTCAGGTAAAACTTACATCAGGATGTTCAGGGCAAGTACCGATTATGTGGGATTGGAAAAGGAAGGACATAATGAAGCGATGTTGAACATAATTTGGATGTAAATCATGAAGAAGAGATATTTCATATTATTTCTGTGCTGTGTGTCTTGGTTTACTGGAAGGTCTGCAGTAACAGATTCTGCCAGGATAGAGCATCATGCTACGTGGAAAAACTGGCAGAAGGAGACAGCATGGCAAAATCCCGCCATTCATGGGCTTAGCCTCACGCTGCCTTATTCTGAAGTGTATGTCCAGATGGATTATCTGCATCAATCTGCTCCCTTTGTACTGCAGAAGGGAACAGGGCATTTCCTCTCTGAGGCCAAGGCTGAAACCTTCCTTCGCTTGAGCAACCATTCTTCTGCCTGGGGGGCAGCATCTTACATGACGGGAAAACAATATCAGGTCAGCTGGAATTCTTCTTCTGATTATGATTTGCTGAATCCTTATATTCTGGCAGATACTCTAGGAGGTGACACACATTGTGAACGGTATGGTTTTCATGGCGGATATGCTGTTAGCAAGGGGAAATTCCAATTCGGTATTGAAGCAATTTTCAGAGCAGAACATGAATATCGGAATGTGGACCCGAGAATGCGAGGTATTGTCACAGATCTGACTCTACGCCTTGGTACTGCCTATGATTTCGGTAAATACCAGTGGGCTGCCGGTCTAGAAGGGAATGTATACAAGCAAACCAATGATGTTGATTTCTATCGGGAACTGGGTGTTATACCTGAGTTTCAAATGACAGGATTGGGAACAGAATACAGTCGTTTCTCCGGAGATAAACGCACCTTATATTATAAAGGTGGAGGATATGGAATAAATCTGGATGCCAACCCGTTGAACGAAACAGGTTTTTATGGTCATGCCAAGCTTTGGAGACGGCAATATAAACGTATGCTTGCCGATTTGAATTCCGTACCCTTAACCCAGTTGTTTTATCATTCTGCAGAAGTCTCCTTGGGATGGAAGCACATGGGCGGGACCCGTCAGGTAGCCTTAGATGGAAACCTTGTTTTTGTCAGACGTAGTGGTGATGAAAATATCATTGGCAAGTCCTCTGCCCAATATTATCCTATTATCGGTAAACTTACGATGTATAAGAATTATCTTATAGATACCTATCTCAGAGGACTTTACGGATGGGGGAGTGGCTCTGGTACATGGTGCTTGAATGGAAAGATCGGATATTGGAGCAATCGTGAGCGATATGTCTATCCTGAACGCAAAATGGAGGCTGCTAAGATCTATGGAAGATTGGGTGGACAGTGGATGCGCAGTCTTTCCCGAACTGTAGCCCTTACCGTGGACATGGCGGCAGCCTATTATGGTAATGTCAGTTCTGGTATCGTCATGCCTTATGCCAATATGAAGGCTTCGTTCCAGGACATGATCAATCATCAGTACCAGTTTGAAAAAGCAGGCTATGGAATGCTCTCTGCTAAGATACGTAGTGATTATCGGCTATCAGGCTCACAGATCGGCTTGTTTGCCGAATTAGGTGGAGATTGGATAACTTGTTCTGAAAACGAACACCAGCACCATCTGCATTTGGCTCTTGGTATCACATTCTAAAGTATAATATAGTATTAATGTAACTAAAAGTAGAAAAATGAAAAAGTTAATTTTAAAGAGTATGATGTTGCTTTCGGTGTTGGCATTGACTTTCACCTCTTGTAGCGACAATAATGACAAAGTAGTTACCACTCCTGTGTCATTGAGTATTGAAATGCCATTGGGACTGGAGAATATAGTTCTCTCCAATGCCAAAGCGGTTTTTACCAATGTAACTACCAATGAAACGTTTATCCAGGAACAGTTCCAGGAAAAAAATGGTAGCTTTATGGCATCTCTTGCCGATGTGCCTGAAGGAACATACAATGTTGCCATCAGCGGTGACCTGAGTTTTACTAAGGATGGTATTGCCGGTAGCAGTAAAATCAATCAGAAGAGCGAGAATGTGAGTGTAAAATCCGGCAATGCCCAAGTCAAGTTGGCTGTGAACACATTCAATGCTAAGGGAGGTTTCGTTATCTCAGAGATTTTCTTCACGGGTACGCTTACTCCAGAAGGAAAGCAGTATTCTGATGACCAGTATTTTATTCTTTCCAATAATTCTGATGTTACGCTCTATGCAGACAGTATAGCGGTTCTGGAATCTAAGTTCCTCACAGTATCAAAATATGATTATAATCCGGATATCATGAACGAAGCTATGACGGTAGATGCTATCTATATGATTCCAGGAAAGGGTACGGAAGTTGCAGTAGAACCAGGCAAATCTCTTGTTTTGGCATTGAATGCCAAGAATCATACAGAAGCAAACTCAGCCTCATTTGATTTAAGTAAGGCTGATTACGAATTCTATGATGAGAGTTCAAATCCACGCTTCACAGACGATGACAATGCCAGTGTTCCTAATCTGGATAAATGGTATTGCAGTTCACTTACCTATTTCTCTTTGCATAACCGTGGTTTCAAGACTTATGCCATTGCCCGTATGCATGGCGATAAGGAGAAGTATCTCGAAGAGAATACTTACGATGCCAGCTATGTGATGAAAGTGAATGGTAATGCTTATCCGATGACAGCCAAGAACTGTATCAAGGTTCCTAATTCCTGGATACTGGATGCGGTTAATCTTTCTATTGCATCTATGTGGCAATGGAATCTGGTATCTGCAAACCTTGATGCAGGATGGGCTCATTGTGGTCAGGTAGACAAAGATGAAAACCGCTACGGCAAGTCAGTAATCCGTAAGAAGAATGCTGATGGCAAATGGGTTGATACCAATAATTCTACCAATGATTTCGAATCAGATGCAACAGCCTCTTTCCTGAAGAAATAGGCATTCTTGTATAATTTTAAGAAAGAAAAATTTATGAAGAATCAGTTTTTGGGATTATTCCTTCTCTCTTTGTTTCCAGCTTCATTGTTTGCTCAGACTGTGGAGCAGGACACTTCCGTGCGACAGGGCAAGTTGAAGAATGGACTGACTTACTATATACGACATAATAATAAAGAGGCAGGCCTTGCCGATTTCTATATTGCCCAGCGCGTAGGCTCCATCCTTGAGGAACCCCGTCAGCGTGGACTGGCTCATTTTCTGGAGCACATGGCTTTTAATGGTACCAAGCATTTCCCTGGCAAGGGGAAGAAGTTGGGAATCGTGCCTTGGTGTGAAACCATAGGTGTTAAGTTTGGGGCCAACCTGAATGCCTATACCTCTGTAGATCAGACAGTCTATCACATCGGGGCTGCCCCTGTCAAGCGTGAGGGCATTATCGATTCGTGTCTTCTGGTACTCAACGACTGGAGCCAGTATATCAATCTCGAACCTAAGGAGATAGACAAGGAACGTGGTGTTATTCATGAAGAGTGGAGAAACCGGCGTACCGGTATGGCCATGCAGCGCATGATGGAGAATGTGATGCCAAAAATCTACAAGGGAAGCAAATATGAAGATTGTATGCCTATCGGCAGTATGGATGTTGTTGATAACTTTCCTTACAGAGATTTGCGCGACTATTATCAGAAGTGGTACAGGCCTGATCTTCAGGCCATCGTAGTTGTGGGCGACTTCGATGTGGATATGATGGAGAAGAAAATCCAGAAACTTTTCGGTAAGATCAAAGCCCATAAGAATCCTGCAGAGCGTGTCTATTATCCCGTAAATAACAACGACAAGATGATAGTTGCCATTGAGAAGGACAAGGAGCAGCCTATTATCATCGGCCATCTCTACATGAAAACCGATGCCACTCCTGACAGCGAAAAGAGCCAGGTAAAGTATCAGCGTGATGACTATGTAAGCGGACTCATCACTTACATGCTCAATGACCGTCTCTCAGAAAAGAAACAGGTGGCAAATCCTCCATTCATGAGTGCTACCGTAAGGAATGGTGCTTTTTTTGTTTCCCGTACCAAGGATGCCTTCAGTATGAGCATCAGCTGCAAGCAGGATCACGTACTCGGTGGTATCTACGAGGCTGTGGGTGAAATAGAGCGTGCCCGACAGCATGGTTTTACAGAGAGTGAACTGGAACGTGCCAAGAAACTCTATCTCAATGCAGCAGAACGAAAACTGAAGATGGAGAAGGATTATCGCAACGGCTATTACGTAAGCCAGTGCGTGGATCATTTCCTTGAAGGAGAGCCTATCCTTACTCCAGCCTATAATCTGCAACTGGTAAAGCAGTTTGATGGTGAAGTAACCCTGGCTGAGGTTAATCAGTCTGTAGGTAACATCATTACGGATAAAAACCAGGTATTTGTGATGTATGGTCCTGATAAGGAAGGATTTGTTATTCCTTCAGAATCAGAAATAGAAGCTACGGTACTTGCTGCCCAGAAAAAGCAATATGAACCATATCAGGAGGAAAAGATTCCTTCTACGTTGATATCTGCCTTGCCAAAACCGGGCAAGATTGTGTCTGAAAAACCATACGGCAAGTTTGGCATGACAGAGATTACGCTCAGTAATGGTATGAAGGTTTACGTAAAACCTACCGACTATCAGGCAGACCAGGTAATGATGAGCATGCGCGCTGAAGGTGGAACCTCACTTTACGGAAATGAGGATATTCCTAATTTCTCTCTCTTGACAAGTGCCATCACAGAAGCGGGTGTAGGCGACTTTTCAGCTACTGCTTTGCGTAAGGCTTTGGCAGGAAAGTCAATCAGGCTGACTCCATCCATCAGTAGTGAAGGCCAGCGTATAACAGGCTCATCTTCTGTAAAGGATATGGAAACCATGATCCAGCTGGCACACCTTTATTTCATGGCACCCCGTAAAGACAGTGTGGCATTTGAGGGTTTGAAGAATCGAACTCTGTCATTTCTGAAAAACCGTAATGCAAGTTCCAAGGTGGTTTACAATGACTCCCTTTCTGCCGTTCTCTATGACCATAACCTGCGTATGGCTCCTGTCAACGGTGAGGTTCTTGCCAAGGCTGATTACGGGCGCATTATGGAAATCTATCGTGAACGCTTCAGCGATGCTAGCAATTTCAAAACCGTTTTCATCGGAAAGATAGACATGACAGAACTTCGTCCTTTACTCTGTCAGTATCTGGCTACCTTGCCTTCGACCTATAAGAAGGAGAGGACAGACAAGAAAAACGTTCCGCAGATTGTTATGAAGAACGAAAAGGTAAAGTTTGTTCATCAGCAGGAAACTCCCCTTGCCAACGTGAGCGTATTCTACGCAGGCAACGTACCGTTCTCGCCAAAGAATGATCTGGTGCTGGATGTCCTGACCCGTGTATTGCAGATAGCCTATACAGATTCTGTAAGAGAGGAGAAGGGAGGTACCTATGGAGTAGGAGTCAGTTTCAACCTTGAGAAGGATGCCCTTCCAAATGCCTTACTTCGCATTACCTACAAGAGTGATCCGAAGCGTTATGAAGAACTGAATCCTATTATCTACCAGCAACTTCAGAACATCGCAGATAAGGGGCCTTTAGCCAGCAGTATGGATAAGGTGAAGAAATATCTGAAAAAACAATACCAGCAGATGATTATCACCAACGACTACTGGAGTTATGTTATCTGGCATGAGTTGGATGATGATGCCGATTTTGATAAAGATTACTATAAGATGGTAGATTCTCTTACTTCTGAAGAGGTGCAGCAGATGGCACAGACTCTGCTCAAACAGAATCATCGGATAGAGGTAACAATGCTGTCTGAGTAATAATCAGAATATTTCATTAAAAATAAGACCCGGCAAGAGAATAGCTGCAAGCTATCTCATGCCGGGATTTTTCATTTTACGATAGAAGTT
>NZ_CATKVU010000003.1 GCF_949820605.1 Segatella copri | reverse complement strand
CTTGAAGTTGTTGAGCATGTTCTGAGCCGTCGAAGACGTGTGGACGATGTTGTTGGACGAGTTGATGATACTCTGCGCAATGTTGGTAGGATCTATGACAGACCACTGTGCGCTTGCCTTTCCTACTATCAGCAGGAACAGGCAGATTGTCATGATTACTTTTGTTCTCATTTTTACTTTTGGATTAAGTGGATAATGAATTTACTTGTTCTCTTGTTTGTCCTCTGCAAGCTGTCGGATGGCAGCTTCCATGTCGTCACCGAGTTTCTCCGCCAATGCCCTTACCTCCAGTTTCTCACTTTCCTCAGTCGTATAGGCGAGATATTCCTGCGTGGACACCTCTGTGGCATATACTGCCGACTGCGTTCCGCCAAGTCCTATCCATACTTCCTTGTAGAGACGTGACGGGTCGTTGGACTGGTTGATGGAGAGAATCTGCGACTTCTCCTTTTCCGTCAATCCGAGCAATGACTGTATCTGCTCGAACTTGTTCATGAACTTCCTCTGGTCAAGGAGTATCTTGCAGTCTGAGTTGTTGATGATACTGTCCTTCACGATAGCGGAGGATATGATGTCCTCGACTTCCTGCGTCACCACAACCGCCTCACCGAAGAACTTTCTGACCGTCTTATAGAGATACTTGATATAGGAAGCCATGTTTGCCGAAGCTATCGCTTTCCATGCTTCTTCTATCACTATCATCTTACGGATGCCTTTCAGGCGGCGCATCTTGTTGATGAACAACTCCATGATGATGATGGTCGTGACCGGGAACAGGATTGGATGGTGTAGGCTAAGCACCCAGCGCCTTGCCATATTACTATGGTAGGTTTCCAAATGCTCGCCCCCGAACCGGACTTACACATTTCGGCGTATCCGGCTCTCCATTAATTCTATCAGTCTATACTACCGTAATGGACTTTCTTATGGCAGCTACGACATAAAGCTATCGTCTTACGCTTGCGTGCAATCATGTGGCGTTCCCAATCTTCCTTTCCTTGAAGGTCTTTGAGTTTTCTCACATGGTGCATATCAAGTTTTACGTTTTCCTTTCCACACAATTCACAACGGTTTGCCTTTAATCTGTCGATAAGACTTGTTCCGTGGTAAAAGTATTGAACAGGTAATCTGTCATAGCAATCTCCATATTCTTGTTTCTTACGCTTGAACCCATCGTGATAAAACTGCCTCTTTAAGGTTTGTCCTTTTCTGTTCTTATAGCTTACTGTGAACACTCCGTCTTTCTTGTATTTCTTGCAGATTTGCACTACAGAACTTCTATACTTGGACGCATAGGTTTTGTACATGCTATACTCCATGATATACTTGAATGTATGAAGCGAATGACAATTGTTTGCTATTGAATAGAAGTTATAGATACCTCTTATTTCAGCATTGTATCTTTCCAAGATTTCCAAGTCATCACTGTTGATGAGATATGGTCGGTGCTTAGGCTTGTAAAACTCCTTTCCATTGTGCATCTTTATCTCCAATGCACCATAGTCAAGGAGTTTCTTTCTAATCACTTGCGTCGGCATCTTCAAGTACACCTTATTATTAAAGGGTCTTGTCAATCTGCCAGCCTTGTTTCTCTTGGTCAATACAGATTTGCGGATATAGATTTCATAGCCGAGGAACTTTGCAGACTTTCTTCCATGTGTAATGAGTGTCTTCTCATCTGAAAGTTCAAGCGAAAGCTTCTCGGCAAGGAACTTTTTGATGTCCTGCTTGATGGCTTCCGCCTCTTTCTTTGTTCCAATGACAGCACACAGAAAATCATCTGCATACCGTACATATTTTAGGCGTCTGAAATTTGCATCCATATCCACACCACAAGGAATTTTTGCTCTTTCCTTATCAAAGTGTTTTATTTCTTTGACTATGAATTTGCGCTCTTCCCTGTCTGTTACCGCTTTGAGTTTCAACACTGCACGACTTTTGCCGTACTCAAATTTCACCCTTTCGGGATTGTCTGCTCTTTCCTTGCCCTTGTTGAATTTTTGGATGTATTCACGCATATAAGTGTCAAGTTGGTCAAGGTAGATGTTTGCCAATATCGGGCTGATTATTCCACCTTGTGGCGTGCCACTATATGTTTTGTTGAATACCCAATTTTCAATAAATCCCGCATTGAGGAACTTGCGTATCAATCGAAGAAAACGCTCATCGTCAATTCGCTTCCTTAAAATGTCTATCAATGTGTTATGATTGATATTGTCAAAGAAGCCTTTGATGTCCCCTTCTATGAACCAACGTGTCCCATTGAATGACTTTTGAATTTGTTGCAAGGCTGTATGACAACTTCGCTTGGGTCTAAAACCATGGGAATTGTTGTCAAAGCTACCTTCATATATCGCTTCCAAAATCATTCTGACAACTTCTTGCAGAAGTTTGTCGTTGAATGTGGGTATGCCAAGAGGTCGTTTCTTCCCATTCTTCTTGGGAATATAAACTCTCCTTGACGGTATGGGCTGATATGACTCGTCTTTCAACGAAATTATCAGTTTTTCAATGCGTGATATACTCATGTGGTCAATGGTGGCGTTGTCTGCCCCCTTGGTCATGTTACCCTCCTTTGCATAAATGCGCTGATAGGCAGCATAGTACATCTGTTCATTGAAGAGCAGGCGGTAAAGCCGCTCAAATTTATAGTTCGGTTGTCGGCTGTGTATAGCCAGACTGTTTAATACTCTTTCTGAATTTCTCATAATGTCTCACACATTTTTCATTAATTGTATTAAAAGAATTAACTGCCTCCCTTTGCCATGTGCAGGTCATTATCCTGCTCGGACTACTACGGAGGCTCCGTTGCCTTGTCAGATATTCAGAGGTCTGCACCTCATAGCCTTACAAGTGGCTTTCCGATTTAGGCAATCCCCGTTTGCTTGCATAATAACTCTTGCCTGATAGACAGGAGGATATGACTTTCGTCCTTTTCTGCTTATTGCAGATGCGTCGTGACAAGTACATGCTCTGTTCTCCTCAAAGACTGGAAAATGAGTGTCACGATACAACGAGTTTAGCTATCTTACGTTGTAGGTACGCGCAGATACCGCTTGGACTATCATTCAATCAGTATAGATTTTATCCTTTGTCTATCTTTTCATCCCACCATTCAGTCGCAATCTGATAGCTGATTGACTTATGGATTTCCTACATGCTACACTCCCCATCGTCTTTCGTTGAATGGATAAGTAGGCGGATGATAGGTCTTTTCAATGTACACTTGCCTAATTCCTTGCTAATGGAATAGTTATTTATGCAGCCTTGACGGGCGCACCCTT
>NZ_CATKVU010000002.1 GCF_949820605.1 Segatella copri | reverse complement strand
CTTGAGTAGGCTAAGTTCCCAACGCCTTTCCATATTGCTATGGGAGGTTTTCAGATACTCGCCCCCAAACCGGACGTACACGTTCCCGCGTATCCGGCTTTCCACTAACATTATCAGTCTAATTTGTTCCATAATGAATCATTTTATGACAGTTTTCGCAAAGAGCAAGGGTTTTACCGTCTTCTTGCAATCATCAATTTTTCCCAGTTCTCTTTCCCTGAAAGGTCTCCGAGTTTATTGATATGGTGCATTTGGATAGCTCCCGGTTGCTCCGCACAATTCACATTTTCCTGCTTTTAATCGGTCTATAAGACTTGTTCGGCAGGCATACATCATAAGGTTGGGCTGCTTGTCTATTTCCGATTGTTTAGTCGGGACTTTGCGGCTGAACCCATCATGGTATAGTGTTCGTTCCTTTTCTTTGCCGTTTTTGAGCTTGAATCTGACTGTAAACAGTCCATTCTTTTTGTATTTCCTCAAAATCACAGGTACTCGTGAGCGGTACTTGTGGGCAAAGGTTTTTATACATACTGTATTCGAGTATGTATTTGAACAATTGCAGCTCATAGCAGTTATTCGCAAGTGAATAGTAGTTTACAAAACCTCTTATCATGCTATTATAGCGGTCGAGGATTTCAAGGTCGTCATTGAAGACCAATACGGATTTTGATTTGGGTTTCCACTGCTCTCTGCCGTTGTGGATTTTAATCTCAATCATACGTTCTTCAAGTAACTTATTCTTGATAGTGTTTTTACCAATCATAAGTCTTACTCTCTTGTTGAAAGCCCTACGCATTACTCCGTTTATACTCCTGCGAGTGGTGTTGGATGATGTTACATCTATCTCATATCCGAGAAATTTGGCTGCCTTTGAAGTATGGGTTATGAGGGTTTTCTCCTCTGACAGTTCAAGAGCAAGTTTATCAGCAAGGAATGTTTTGACATCCTCTTTAATATGTCTTGCATCTTCTTTACTGCCGATTATCCCAATCAGAAAATCATCGGCGTATCTCACATATTTGAGACGTTTGTAACCTGCATCCATTTCGTCACTGCTTGGAATAAGCATGCTTTGGGCTTTGTTCTCTTTGTAACTCTTAATCAATTCGGCACGTTCAGCTTCATTGACCGTCTTTTTAAGCTTGTGAACAATCCAGCGTCTTTTGTACCCAAGAGAACAAGAGGCTTGATTTCGTTTTCTGTTCTTTCCCTTGTCGAAGTCTTGGATGTATTCTTTCATATACTTATCCAATTTGTCGAGGTATATGTTTGCCAACAATGGGCTTACTATTCCCCCTTGTGGAGTACCGCTATAAGTTCTATGAAATTTCCAATCTTCGATGTAACCTGCTTTCAACAGTTTGCGGATTAAGCGGATAAAACGGTCATCGGCAATACGCTCTTTCAGAATGTTAATCAATACATCATGGTTGATGTTATCGAAAAATCCTTTGATGTCGCCTTCAACAAACCATTTAGCTCCGCAAAATGTCTTTTGAATTTGAGCCAATGCAGTATGACAACTCCGATTAGGTCTGAATCCATGAGAGGTATATTCAAATTGCCCCTCATAAATTGCTTCCAAAATCATCCTCACCACTTCTTGCACTAACTTGTCATTCGCTGACGGTATTCCCCAATGGACGTTTCTTTCCATTCTTTTTAGGGATATATACCCTGCGTGCAGGTTGGGGCTGATAACTTTCATCTTTCAATGAATCTATCAGCTTTTCAATACGAGGCAGGCTCATTGCATCGGTAGTCGTACCGTCAACGCCCGCTGTCATACCGCCTTTATTAGCACTAATGCGTTGATAGGCGATATAAAACATCTCCTCGTTGAACAGAATACGGTAAAGTCTTTCAAACTGGTAGTTTGACGCTTTGCTATGTTCTGCCAGACTGCTTAATACTCTTTCTGGATTTCTCATAATGTCTCTCACATTTTCCGTTTATTGTATTAAAAATGTTAGCTGCCACCCTTTGCCATGTACAAGGCTTTCCCTTGCTCGGACTACTGCGGTGGCTCCGTTGCCATGTCGGATATTCAGAGGTCTGCACCTCATAGCCTTTTGTGAGGCATTCCGATTTAGGCAATCCCCGTTTACTCAATAAGTAACTTTGCATTGATAGATTGTCGGATATGACTTCCGTCCTTTTTCGCTTACTGCGATTGTGCCGTAACAAGTTCTTGCTTCTGCTACACAACTTCCATATCAGAAGTGCTACGGTGCAACGAGTTCAGTTACCTTACGTTGCAGTTTGGTCACTTACCACTTGGACTATCATTCAAACAATTCGGTTTTTATCCTCATATCTATCATTTTCATCACGCCACTCAGTCGCAGTTTGGTAACTAACTGACTTATGACTTATCCCGACATGCTACACTCCCTGTCCAGTTTCCCTTTCAGATAAGTCGGGTGATGATAGGTTTCTCAAAGAACACTTACCTAATAGCTTGCAATAGCTACATTTACTTATTCAGCCTATACGGGCGCACAGTTGTTGAGCATGTTCTGAGCCGTCGAAGACGTGTGGACGATGTTGTTGGACGAGTTGATGATACTCTGCGCAATGTTGGTAGGATCTATGACAGACCACTGTGCGCTTGCCTTTCCTACTATCAGCAGGAACAGGCAGATTGTCATGATTACTTTTGTTCTCATTTTTACTTTTGGATTAAGTGGATAATGAATTTACTTGTTCTCTTGTTTGTCCTCTGCAAGCTGTCGGATGGCAGCTTCCATGTCGTCACCGAGTTTCTCCGCCAATGCCCTTACCTCCAGTTTCTCACTTTCCTCAGTCGTATAGGCGAGATATTCCTGCGTGGACACCTCTGTGGCATATACTGCCGACTGCGTTCCGCCAAGTCCTATCCATACTTCCTTGTAGAGACGTGACGGGTCGTTGGACTGGTTGATGGAGAGAATCTGCGACTTCTCCTTTTCCGTCAATCCGAGCAATGACTGTATCTGCTCGAACTTGTTCATGAACTTCCTCTGGTCAAGGAGTATCTTGCAGTCTGAGTTGTTGATGATACTGTCCTTCACGATAGCGGAGGATATGATGTCCTCGACTTCCTGCGTCACCACAACCGCCTCACCGAAGAACTTTCTGACCGTCTTATAGAGATACTTGATATAGGAAGCCATGTTTGCCGAAGCTATCGCTTTCCATGCTTCTTCTATCACTATCATCTTACGGATGCCTTTCAGGCGGCGCATCTTGTTGATGAACAACTCCATGATGATGATGGTCGTGACCGGGAACAGGATTGGATGGT
>NZ_CATKVU010000001.1 GCF_949820605.1 Segatella copri | reverse complement strand
ACTCTTCTTTTGAGTAATCTTTTATTATTATTACTTATAATTATATTGCTGTGTATTGGATTTAATTAATTTATTGGTTTTCGTTAAAGTAATACTTTAATATAGGTTACCTATCTTATTACGACAATATTATAAATGATAATTGTTTTTATAGTAAGAAAAGCCAGAGTTTAAAGGCAAAATCACTCTAAGTTTATAATTTTGTCCGGGCTTGAGTTTTAGGGATTGGGATATAATATATAAACTTTTGAATCTCTGATAGTTAAAACATTGCTGCGACAAAATTATAAAAAAACAAAAAATATGATTTAAAAAACGACTATTTAATAATTATGTCGCAAATAAAATCATAATAACTATAATTGTGTCGCATGTGATGTGGCATATTATGGAGTATTCTTAATAAATAAAGGTTGTAAAAAGAATACTTTATTAATGTATAGCGCGATTTTAGGGAGCTGGATGAAAAAAGGCTTTAGGGAATATTCCATGTTACTGCGACAAAATTATAAGCCAAATCTAATTCTATAGGTGAAGTATTCCATGATAAAAGTTAACGTTATAATTGTGTCGTAATGTACACTAAAAATCGAAGTATAAGATAATTATAATTTTGTCGCAACATGATTGTATTTGTTTGTTTATCAGTGAATTGAATGATTTTAATAAAGTAACTTGCGACAAAAATAGAAATGCCAAATAGGGCAGGGGATTACTATGTAATATACCTGCGACAAAAAAATAAAGGAAATCAGATAAAAGTAGAACGTTTTACGACTTCGTTGTATTTTTGTCGCAAATAGGTTCAATTGGTTTATTATTCTGTCGTATGATGTATGCTCTGAGCAAACAAAATATATAGAAGGTATACTATAAAGTTTTTTGCTTCAATATGTTATAAGTATTTATAGAAATGTTATTGCGACAAAATTATTGGTTGAATTAGGTCGGAATAGCAGTTAACTCTTGAATTTGCATGTTATGCGTGAGGATTATGACTTATATTAGAAAGAATAAGAAGACCTTAATATAACAGTACATAACATAAAGATACATTTATTAACGCTAAAAAAAGTCTGTTCTTTCTTTATACGGCCTGGCTTTCAAAAACTTTCCCTCCATGAAGCTGGGAATTTTCTTTTTCTGCATCATAACGGCGGAAGAAACACCACTATAAGTCCTCTTGCCAGTCTGCTCTTTTTTAATTTTTTTTTTTTGGCTTATTCTTTTCAGTATCTGTAACTGACTGATTTATAATATCTCCCTTTAGCTATCTGCGACATAATTATAAGATGGTGCGACAAAAATATAAACCCATCTGCGACATAATTATAAATCTTAGGTGCTTTGCTGCGACAAAATTATAAGGGTATAATATGAATCTAGATTAACGTTTTTTGCATATAAGATGGTTTGTTAGGATAGATGTGATTACTAGAAGTGATATATTAGAGTAATCATTGTCCAATTAAATAATAGAAATATTCATATATCTATCTGGTAATCTGAATTTAGCAGGTATATTTTATATGAAACGAACTTGAATTGTTTGGCTCAAACTGTTCTTCTTTTGTCTTTTAAATGGCTTTGCTTACTATATATTATTTCGCATTAATAGTATTCTTCAGGATTGCTTCGATTTCGCATCTTTATAAAAATGTCGCACCATTAGAATGAGGATGATTAATTTATGTCCATATAATAACATCATCTAACATAAAGATACATTTATTAACGCGCAAAAAAGTCTGTTCTTTCTTTATATGGCTTGGCTTTCAAAAACTTTCTCCCCATGAAGCTGGAAGTTTCCTCTTTCTTCATCATAACGGAAGAAGAAACACCACTATAAGTCTTCTTGCCAGTCTGCTCTTTTTTAAATCTCTTTTTTTGGCTTATTCTTTTCAGTATCTGTAACTAACTGATTTATAATATCTCCCTTTAGCTACCTGCGACATAATTATAAGATGATGCGACAAAAATATAAACCCATCTGCGACATAATTATAAATCTTAGGTGCTTTGTTGCGACAAAATTATAAAGATATGGGATTTGTGGCAATTAACAGATTTTTTATCTCTCCTTCTCCTGTAGTATTGGTTCTGGACCTTTTCCTCTGTACTCCATATAGGCATTCTTGAGTTTGCTGCGACAAAATTATAAGGAATAAATGCCTTCATGGCCTTGTAGAATCCTAAGACAAGTTTGGTGATATGAGAAGAGATAGGTACAGGGGGGCAAATCAAGAGAAAGCCTTCTTTTTCTTGATTTGTATGGGAGACCAGGCTCTTGGATGATTTGCAATGAAACTTTCCTCGGTAAAATTGCAACAACGTCTTAAATCGCAGAAAAATGCCCTTTTTCCTTTTTAGTAGTGTGAAAATGAAGAGAGGGGAGAAGTTGTCTTTGCTATTATGTGATAGATGGAAAAAGCAATAGTTCGTTAATAATCCAATAATGTGCTAAGCAGCTATACGCTGTAAGCACGAGAGATCTTTGAAAATCTTGCTAATTAAAGTTCGGTTCGGGGTGTACCCACTTGCTTTAAAAATTCGTTTCACCAGATAAATGTTGGTCATCAGGGACTTGAATGAAGACATAGAATATTCCATTCCCATCCCCTTCATAGTTACCTTGGCAACATTTAGTGATGTGAACGAAGCATTGAAAGCAAAATCGAGTTTCCACTTATCGCGAGCCTGGCAGTCCATAAGACCAGTATAGCCTTTGGCGTCACGAAAGCAAAATTCGATCTGGAACCTGGTTCTATAATAAAGAAGTACCTCTTCACCCGAAAGTGAGGTGTCTGTAGAGAAGAATAGTTTCTTCTTGCCATTCGGCATCTGCCAGATGACAAGTCTAACTTTACACTTGAGTGCCTTGGAATAGGCAATCAAAGTATAAGCTGTTCCTTCTATATCTTTCATCTCCATCTTCTCCATTCGAGTGAGGTCAAGATTCTTCATATCAATCTTGCCATCCTTGGTCTTGGGGCGACCACGTTTTCCAGTACGTGGACCAGCATAGACATAAAAGAGACAAGCATTGTCACGAAAGCGGCTTATCAAAGAGAACCCTTCTTTCTTTATCCCATTAACAAATGTACTTGTAGAGAAGTAAGCATCTGCAACTATGAGGGTTGAGAGTTTGAGAAGTTCATTGCGGTAACGCTTAATGACGCCGATATAGAAATCTACCATAGTCTTGTTTCTAAGACTCAGTTCTTTATTACTTAGCGACTGGTGTGCTCTTAACATCAGGCAGTCTTTGGCAACAATATCAATGAGTACCTCAGTTCGGGATAACGAGCTCTATCTAAATGCTTTATAATGTTTTTATATAAGGGACACAGAGGCTTGGCAACCATCTATATATCTTGGATGGTTGCTGAGACAAAATCCTCATGTAAAATATGCAATGTTAGAAAAGACTAAGCTGTTTCGTATCTTCGATAACGTATCCAGTAAGTGCCTTGGGCTTGTTGTCAAAGAAACAGTATGCCTCTAATGCAGAAATAATATTTATGATGAAATTCGCAACAGACCTGTGACGTGAATGTACTATCTGAGCCGTATTTTTCAACAGGTCATTAATCGTTTCAATGATGTATCTTTTGCGTAGCATCATCTTGTCATAGAACGGCATTAGTTTGTTCTTCATGTTCACTCTCAGTCCTGTTACCAACTGGATGCCTTCCTCAAAAAGCGAATCGAAGAGTTTTTGTGAGATATAGCCTTTATCTGCAAACAGCTTACCATACAGACGTTTAGCCAACACATCGAATACCGTTGGATCTTTGTCGCTAACGTTTGCACCAGTGAGAACAAAAGCAATTATCTCACCTCTATCATTACAAGCCAGATGTAGCTTGAACCCATGACACCATCCCATTGTTCCCTTTCCGTTTGTGGCAATGCCTTTGAACACTCTGTTGGCATAACGCCTGAGATTGTGGCATATTGGTATTATGGTTGAATCAACAAAGGTTATACCTGTACATCTGCCAAAAGCACGGAGATTCAGGAAGAACATGAGAGGGAAGAATACGCGACTTTCAAGTTCTACAAAACGGTTATAAGACACCGCATTTGGAAAATATGACTTCAAAGTTCCTCTAATAAAGAATAGGTAATAATGCTTGAAGTTTCGGAACGAGCCGAAATGGAAATACAGCAAAATCGTCATGATTTCACTATCAGATAAAGAGGCTTTACGTCGTCTGCGCTTTACTCCATCTTCACCCAAAAGCAATTTTCCTGCATTTTCAGCATCAAAAACTTTGTAAAATTCATCAATAATACAAAATAATTCTGTAACTTTGTCCTTGGTAATCTCCATAATGATATCTTTTTATGTTTGTAACTAATTGGATTTCAACTACAAAGATACAAAAAATATCGGAGATTACCAACTTTTTTAGGCACTATTTCTTATCCCGAACTGAGGTAATGAGTCCAATACCCATGATTTCGAGACCATGTTTAACAGACTGTGCACATCCCGACCAAAAACGACCGATATGTGGAGTCTTCTTGCCAGCTTTGCTGATGTAACTGGGATCAATGGCAATAGCCCATCTTCCCTGTTTACCAAAGAAGCGCTTGGCAAGTGAGACATTAAGTTTGAGCCAGTCAATGCTTTTCGACTTTTTTAAGCCGAATGCGTTGCGGTAGGTTTGCTCAACATGCGAGCCATACCTCCCCATTTGGGTGAAATTTATCTTTCTTGGTATTACCATGAACAAAATTATCTATCACCTCGATGAGTATTTTCTCGAAACTTTTTGTTAACTTTGCAGCCGAATCTTCGTAAGCGGCTCCGCGTTTATACCTTGCCCTTTATCGTAAAAGTTCTTACCTTTGCACCATAATTTTAAAAGCAATGAAATTATGAGAGCAACAGAACGTTATGAGAGGGCATGGAATGCCTTCCAGATTCATTTGAATCATAATCCAAAAGCCAGTTTGATTCCTTTTTTAAAGGAACGGCATGTAAACCATCGCTCGATGCATAGATGGATGTCAGAGAAAGGTTATTCTGTTAGGTTAGCCAAACAGCAGATTCGTCTGCTTCAGGCCGAAGCCCGTAAGGAATGTTCCGAGGCAATAGCCAAGGACACTGGGATGATGTTCCTTCCCATGGAAATGCCATCCGAACCCGTCTGTCCAGAGAACTATCTTTTTGGCATAACCCTAACCTTCCCAAATGGAACGATAGTCACCATCAAGAAAGGTAGCGCCAAATCTGTCATGCATCTGATGAAACTTTATGAAAAGGAGGATATGCTATGTTTGGACTAAACGAAAATACCCAGTATTACGTCTGCCAGCGATATGTCCGAATGAACATGGGCATAAATGGCCTGTACCAGATTGTGAGGACGGAGATGGAGCTGCCGCCACTCGGTGGTGCCGTCTTCATCTTCTTCTCAAAGAACCGCCAGCAGGTAAAAATGCTCTTTTACCTTTGCACTCGGAAACAAGTTTAAACGAATTGGTTAACGGGTGTTAAGGTGAACTATAAAATGCTCTAGAATATCACTATCATTTGACTCAGTCCTTCGCCAAGCCAAATGTTTTCTTGTATCCATTTAATATTAAAATGTTAATAATATGGATAAAGAACTGTATTTTGGCGTAGATGTCTCCAAGAAGACTCTCGACCTTGCTTATTATGATGGTGAAGCCATCGATTGGAAGAATGCCCATATTCAGGTGAGCAATGATGATGCTGGATTCAAAAAGATTGGCTCCTGGGTTGCAAAGGTAGGAAAAGACTTTGCTACCTTTTTGTTCTGTATGGAATATACTGGACTTTATAATCAAAACTTCAGATTATGGCTGGAATCCAAAGAATATATCTATGGTATGGTGGAACCTCGCAAAATGCATCGCTTCGAGCCAGACTTGGATGATGACCAGCGCTCTCTAGACCGTATCAAGACTGATGAACTGGATGCTTTCAGAATAGCAATCTATTGTGAGCAGAACCACAAGAAGATTCTTCGCAATCCCTCCAAACTTCCTTCATCTGTCTATTTCAAGTTGAAGAGATTGCTGGCTGAGCGTAAGCAGAACACCAAACAGTCTGTTCTTTACAAGCAACAGCTTCATGATATCTGCGCATACGACACAGACTTATCCGTTGAACGCAAGAAACTCCTGCTGAAGAACATGCAGGAAAACCAGAAAGCAATAGACAAGGAGATTGACAGCTACATGAATGAAGATACAAGCATCAGAAAGAATTACAATCTGCTGACCTCCATTCCTGGCATTGGTCGCATCATAGCGTTGGAAACCATTGTATTGACGGAAAATTTCACTGCAATCAGCAATCCTCGCAAATATGCCTGTTACATAGGAATAGCCCCTTTTAAAAAGGAATCTGGTACCTCAGTAAGAAAGAAAACGGGTGTTTCCAAGAAAGGCTTTTCTGAAGCCAAGGCAGACTTATCCATAGCTGTCCTTTCCGCCATAAGGAACAATCCTTCAATAAGAGACTATTGGATACGCAAGAGAAAGGAAAAATGCGGTGGCATCGTACTCAATGCCATCAAGTTCAAGCTAGTCCTTCGTATGTTTGCCGTGATAAAGCGTGGAACACCATATGTGGAGACAGATGCATATAAGAACTAAAATGCAGCAAAAGTGAACTATCGCACTTCTTAGAGCATAACTATTTCCCGACTAAGTCTTTTGTCTGCGTTTTTTTCACTACCTTTGCCGGAGCATCTGAAATGGAAGGAACTCCGGACGGGGGTAGTGAACTATTTTGTCTTAGACAAAGACCTTTCCCTGATCTAGTCTCCCCAGCCTGAAATGCCAGGTCAAGTGCCGTTTAGGGAATTAGCCGTGGAAGCTTTTAAAAGATGTGGCTTACCCTGACATAGAGAGCTCCTTCCTGCAAAATGCGGTACAAAGGTATGAAAAATAAATCATTTATCGGCATCGACATCTCAAAAAATGTCATTGACGTATCAATTTTCTGTGAAGAAGCCCCAATTAAGGACTTTTCTCACGATGTATTCAACAATTCCCGCAAGGGATTTGGCGAAATGTGCACATGGCTCAAGAAGAATCATGTGGTTCTCTCGAACTGTCTCTTTGGAATGGAGTTCACCGGCAGCTATTCCATGGAACTGGAGAAGTTTCTTAATGCCAGGAACTATCAGTTCTGCATGCTCTCCACCCATGTGGTAAAGCATTATCCCATGGAACCCAAGGACAAGAGCGACAAGATTGACTCTGCCAAGATTGCAGACTTTCTCTATCGCTATAATGGTACCGAATGTGTCAAGCCTTATAAAATGCCTGACAAGACCATGCAGAGACTCAAGGCACTGATGAATGAGCGTAAGTTCCTGGTGGAACAGCGTACATGCTTCATGAACAGAAGACAGCTGTGCACCACAAAGGAAGATGCCCAGTTATATGATGGCTACATCAAGAAATTCAGCCGTGACATTGATAACATCGAGTTGGAAGAGCAGAAGTTGCTGGCTACAGACGATAGCCTTTTGGCTACTTACAAGAATCTTCTGACAATACCAGGAGTCGGCTTCGTCAATGCCATAAATGTCATTGTCATTACCCGAAACTTTACCGCATTTGAAACAGCAAGGCAATATGCCAGTTATGTCGGCGTGGCACCGCACTCCCACACTTCAGGCACCAGTGTGAGATGGCGTCCCCGACCTTCAGCACGCTGTGATGGTCAGGCGAAAGCGGATCTATCCATGGCGGCCACAGTTGCTGTACAATATGATGCAGAGTTACAATCATTTTATAACCGTAAATTAGGAGGTAAGCAAGATTCAGACACTAAACGCAAGGCATTGAATGCCGTTAAGTTCAAACTTGTTCTCAGAATGTTCGCCATAGGTAAGCAGAACAGAAAATGGGAACCGTTGGATTCAAAGAGCAGCAATGAAAAACTTGCAATATCATAAGTCCGAAACAAGTGAACTATAGCAGTCTGTGCTACTGCCATTTAGAGTCTTGTAAAGACACAAACACGGATAACTAATTAGGAATCTAGCCACACGCTATTAAAAGAACGAGTTCCGTGTTGATTTGTAACAGAAAAATCATTTTTGACCATTTCTGCTACCGATATTTTAGTGCCTGTATGCTTCAAAACGCCTCTTTTATATTTATTAACACAAAAAATTGCTCAAAAATTTGGCTATGTCTTAGGAATCAAATGGGATGGCGATGGTTTCCTGCTGTATCAGAAGCGACTGGAGCGAGGAACCTTTGAATTACCATTCTTTGATCCCCAAAGCAAACAATGCAAAATGCCTTACAAGACGCTATCTGCCATCATGAGCGGAATTTGCCTGAAAAGTATGAGATATCGAAAACGGCTTAATCTGTAGGTGTGTAAGGTTGCGTTTAATAGGTTGTATATCAGCAAGATAGTAAAAATAAATATCTGAAAATCCTTGCATATCTCGATATTTTTTCGTATCTTTGCACTATGACAAAGGACGAAATTATAGTACTTTTGAAGGAACAACTTCAGCTTGCCAACGAACAACTTCAGCAAGCTAATACTACAGTGGAGGGTGTGTCATAAGTCTGTGACACACCCTTTTTTTTGTGTGTTTCTGTATCTTCTAGTTGAATCGTAGTCTTTCTTCACAAAGGGAATCTTATTATATTGTATAGAAACTTTACTTTTCTTGTTTTATCGATAACAAAACAGCCCCAAAGCTCACAAAAGGGCATAGTTATCCCTGACGATAAAAAAAACAAAATTGAGTTTTATCGTTTTATACCCAAATATTTCTTCAAATTGAATCCCATTCCGAACAATCCTAGATCCATGTAAACCTTGTCCATTCCAAAATGCCTGAATCGCTTATAATGCATATCTGCCTTCATCTGCCCAAATACAGCTTCCGGCTCTATCGGTCGCTGGCTTCTGTGTTTCAAGCCCTCTTGAGACGTTAGTAGCAGGAAGGCTTCCTTTTTATATGCATTCAGTTTATGGTTGACATATATGGTTCTGTTGCCTTTGGATTTCTTGCAGAGACTTCCAAGCGGACATCCATCACATCGTTGTGCTCTATATAATGTAATGACAGACACATAGCCGGAGTCACTTTTCGTTTGCCGTTGTCCACAAGGTTCCATGTGTTGTCCCATGGGGCAGACATAATAGTCATCATCCCTGTTGTAGTAGAAGTTCGCTTGGTTGAAGGCATCCTCCTTGAAAGGCTTATGCTGTTCCTTGTGAAACCAGTTGTACTTTACATAACCCATCATCTCTTCCATCTCTAGGTACTCGTAGTTCTCCTCCGAGCCATACCCTGAGTCTGCGGTGACGCTCTTGGATTGCTTTCCATATCTTTTCTTGTACTTATCCAAAAAAGGCTTGAAGGTCAGGGTGTCTGTTGGATTGGGATAAAGGGCGAAATTCGTCCAATATTGATTCTCTGTCGCAATTTGAAGGTTATAGGCAGGCTTTGTCTGCCCATTGTTCATGGCATCTTCCTTGAGGCGCATGAAGGTCGCATCGGGATCAGTCTTGGAGTAACTGTTTCTCTCGCCCAGTATATCCAGTGATTTTTCATACTCGCACAGTTTGTCCGAGGCTTTGAACAAGTGATCTATCTGAGTATTTAGCTTTTGCTTCTCTCTTCCTGTAAGCTTTGCCTTAGGAAGGTTCTTCACTTGCCTCTCACACAAACGTGCACTTCTCTCTACATCCTTGGCGAAAGTGGCTGGCTCGCTGTCTTCTTCCCTAATGTCACTCCCGCCATTCAGGCGAATTTGTTCTTTTATCTGAGCCAATGCAGCAGAGGTCTTTTCCAAGAGCTTAGCTCTGTTCTTTTCCACAGTCTTCTTCCATACAAACGTGTACTTGTTTGCTTTCGACTCTATCTTAGTACCATCAACATATTGTTCCTCCAGACTAATCACGCCCTTTTCAGCCAATATGGAGACGACTGCATCAAAATAAAAGTCGATGCATTTAATCATATGATTGGATCTAAAGCGGTTGATTGTTGCGAAAGATAATTGCTTACCTCCACAAATCCACATATAGCGAACATCGTATTTAAGTGCGTCCGCTATGCCACGACAGGAATAAACGCCATTGATATAGGCAAAAACAACTAAACTTAGAAGCATCTTCGGACTGTAAGGAGGAGCACCAATCCCATCATAGGTATCCATGAGAGGGTTGATGTCCATACTGCGAACAATACGATCCACCATACGAACTTTGCTGTCTTTTGGCACATAATCATCGAAAGAGTTAGGAAAAAAGCTCAATTCGTGCCGAGTTTCAGATTTTATTTGTATCTTTGCCATACTTTAAGAAGTTTTCTGCAAAAATACAAATCTTTTGCGGAAAGGCAAAGCCCGAGCTTGTGAAAGTTTGGGCTTTGTTGTAAATAAAAATGTTTTTTAAAGATTTCGTATCTGTGAAAAGGCAAAAAATAAAAAGGGGTGCGTCACAGACTTATGACACACCCTCCATTGAACGTATAAAGTCATTAGAAGAACTACTCGTCCAGAAAGGAATCGCCATTGACAAAGCGAATCGTCAGAACAAGGCACTCGGCAAGCTCGTTTCAGGCAAGAAGTCCGAACGTCAGGAAAAGAATCCACAAGCCTCGATGACCCAGGAGGAATTTGACAAGAAGAAAACAGAGCAGGCCGAAAAGAGAAAGGCACGCAAAAACAATGGTGCCAAGCGTGACATGCATTACGAGATGAAAGAGGTGCATGTTACGATAGATCCAGTCATGGATGCAGAGCTTTTGAAGACGTTGCGTCTCTTCGGGACTCGTACCTGTATACGTTACAGCATGGAACCCATCAAATTCATCAAGACCGTGTATCACATCAACACTTATACTGATGGATGTATCATGTATCCGGGGAAAACTCCGCCGGCTCTGTTGTTGAATTCTTCCTATTCACCTTCCTTTGCAGCAGGACTCCTGCAGATGCGATACATCTATTCCATGCCGGTAGAGCGAATCATCAAATACTTTGCCGACAATGGGTTTACGTTAAGGAAGGCCACGGCAAACAAGCTGATTGCCAGAAGTGCCGATGTACTGGAAAACTTCTATAAGGCTATCTGCCAAGTAGTGTTGCAGCAGGATTATGTCTCGGCGGACGAGACATACCATAAAGTACTGTTAGCCAAGACAAAGCCTGCGGACAAGGGTTCGAAGAAAGGCTACTTCTGGGCTGTAAGTGCGCCTAAACTGGGACTTGTCTTCTTCGTATATGAGGATGGATCACGCTCTGAGCAGGTCATACTTAACGTATTCTCTGATTATAAAGGTACCATACAGAGTGATGCATATGCTCCTTACCGGAAACTGGAGTCGGATGCTTATCCTGACATCATGAGAATCGCCTGTCTACAGCATGTCAAGAGAGACTTCATCGACTGCGGCAAGGAGGACAAGGATGCTCAGGAAGTCGTAGATATCCTCAACAGATTTTATCGAGAAGACAAAAAACATAAGGTTGGGGTAAATGGATGGACCGTTGAAGACCATCTAGCCTATCGGCAGTCATATGCACCGGACATTTTACAGGATTTATTGGAGAAACTGGAGGAAATATCTTCCAGGAAGGATTTGCTGCCCAAGTCTACCTTGGCGCAGGCGGTCGGTTATGCCCTTAATGAATATAATGCCATTTGTGACATCTTCAAAAGAGGTGATACGGCTCTCGATAACAACTATATTGAGAGAATCCAGAGGTACATATCACTATCAAGAAGAAACTCAATGTTCTTTGGTTCGCACGAAGGAGCAAGCCGGGCGGCTATCCTATATTCCATCGCCATCTCATGCAGGCTGAATGGCATTAATCTGTTTGAATACATATGCGACGTAATAGAAAAGACTGCAGAATGGCAACCCAATACCCCATTGGAAAAATATAGAAACTTACTTCCTGACCGATGGAAAAAGCAGTAACAGCATTAGTTTAATCAGCTGTTACTGCTTTTTTTGAATTATGCAAGGTATAAACGCGGAGACGCTTACGAATCTTCAACTGCATCTTTAAAGATATCCATATATTGGTCAAGTCCTGTATTCATATAATTTTGCGTTTGTCGTGATTTGCAAAGTTACTGAAAATCAGCGACTTGACCAACTTTTTATAGTTAAGTTTTCATAAGCATTTCTTAATATAAGTTATTGATTTACAGACGATTAAATATTAATTTAACGCAGTATTGAAAAAGAGAAGTATTACCCAAAATATTATGGTGTAGCACTTCTCTTCTTTCTCTTGACCTTCCAGCAACAGAGGACTCTTCTACGTTTCCGATTCTAGGCTAGAAATTGTAAGGCAAAAATCTAGTTCTCTGTATTTTGTGGAACGATTTCTTCATGTAGCCTGTTATGAACTGTGAAAAAATCATTCATTAACTTTATCTATTATGTCTTTCCATTTTTCAGGAGAATAAGCTGTAATAACTGTAAGAACTGAGACGCCAAGAACAAAAAGTAACATCATATGAATACTCGTTTTCCGTGTGAACCCACGACAGACCTGCTGCAATTAGTAATTTAAAAATATTATTCCCTCTCCCCAAATCCCGAAGATTAAAAGGTGATAGGCTTTTTACGTGCAAGCAAATACGATAAATACGAGTAAACATGATGCAAGGAATTTCTGTATTTTTTTTCGGTAGCCATCGGCTGCTTAGACAAAAAATCAGAAATAACCTTCAGGTGGTACTTGCAGGTTTACGTTTATCGTAACTTTGCAAAGTAAAAACCTGGCTCCTTGATATTGGACATGGGAGCGATAAGGAGATGGAAAGAATCATCGTTGCTGTAGGTAAGGAGTCTATATTCGCGATACCCATAAAGAAGTTACTATGAAGACCACCCGTTGCTGTGACTCCGGAAGTGGTATCAATGGCTTTCACCTGGATGATCATGAAAACAAATGCTATTTTCAGTTGAATTCTATCAGAAATCTCTAGTTTAGGCAAAAAATGATGACGGTGTGAATAAAAAATACACACCATAGCAATATCTTTGCAGGCGAAACGTTATCAAAACATTAAATGCAATATACAAGTATGGCATTGAATCAAACCAACAAGCTCGTGTGGATTGTGGAGACCATCTATCGAGTGCATGAGATTTCCTTCGAGGAACTGAACCGCCGCTGGATGGACAATGTGGATTTGAGCGGAGGCGAGGAGATGTTGAAGCGTACCTTCCACAAGTGGAATATCTTCGACACCTTTGGCTTGTCGATAGAATGCGAAAAGACAGCTCCTTATTCAATAAAGCTAATAAATAAGTACACGTTATGAAAGATTTTGCAGCAATAGACTTTGAAACAGCTAATAATGAGCGTTCATCAGTCTGCTCCGTGGGCATCGTCATAGTTCGTGACGGCGAGATAGTGGACAAATTCTACTCACTCATCAAGCCCGAACCGGAGTATTACAACTATTGGTGTAGTCAGGTGCATGGCTTGTGCACTGCCGATACAGAAGATGCGCCCATCTTCCCTGAAGTGTGGAAACAGATAGAGCCAAAGATAGCCGGTCTCCCTCTCGTAGCCCACAACAAGGCGTTCGACGAGAGCTGTCTGAAAGCGGTCTTCCGTATCTATCAGATGGACTATCCCGGTTATCCGTTCTACTGTACCTGTGTGGCTTCACGCCGAGTCTGGCCACAAGGTAATCATACTCTTGATGTAATTGCAGCTCGCTGCGGTTATGATTTGTCAAACCATCATCATGCCTTGGCCGATGCAGAAGCCTGCGCTGCCATCGCATTACAAATACTATAAAATATGAGCTCAATAAACAATTTAAAGGATAGGTTAAAGGACATAGGTTACAAGACAACCATTACCCTATCAAATTATATTCAACTGCTGAAAGGATCTGGAAGCTTCGTCATTCCTGACTATCAGCGTGGTTATGTTTGGGGACAGAGAAAGAAAAATTCGCAATCTGATTCTGTCTCTTTCTTAATCAATTCACTTAAGGAATCATACAAACATAAAAGTGATATATTCCTTCAAGGGATAACTGTGCATGAAAAGAAAGAATCCTTTGATATTGTTCTCGTAGATGGTCAACAAAGGACAACTTTCTTCTATCTTCTACTGAAATATACGGGCTACAAAGATTATATAAGTATCAAATATGATATTCGTAAGGAATCCAACGACTTCCTAAATAATCTAGACAAGGAGGATTGTTCCCGCAATGATACAGAAGAATACCAAGATATTTTTTTCTTTAAAAGAACACTGCGTATATTCGCAAGGGAGTTAAAGGATATTGATAAAGAAGATTTTAGAAAATATATTTTGGAACATGTAAAGTTTTTATTCGTTATCATTCCTGAAGAACAGGCTAAGATAGTTTTCACTATGATGAATGGCAATAAAGCCAAAATGACGGATGAGGAGCTAATTAAAGCAGAATTGTTGCGATGCGCATCCCTTGAACATAACTTGTTTAGCGAAGCAGAACATATCGCTCTTCGGGGACGATTGGCACGAGAATGGGATTCATGGCTCTATTGGTGGAGTGACAAAAATGTTGAATCGTTTTTTAGGACAGGAGGCAAACAATTGGGTTGGTTGCTCCCACTAGTCAGCGAGAGTAGTAAAGTAAATTTTAATGGTTTTAAGGACAAACTTCTTAAGTCGCAGACGATGAAGCAGTCTAAGAGTGTGTTCAAGAAAATGAGACTTCTTCAAAAGTCGATAGAAGATGCTTATAATCATTCAATTTCGTACAATTATTTAGGAGTAATCCTTTATATTCGCAATAATGCAGAACAACGATTTGCCTTTCTCAGATGGTATTTTGGTATCAATCAGGATGGTTCCCATTCTAAATCTATAGCTGAGTTAAAACGCTATTATGATTGGGCAATTATTGGTGTCAATCATGAGGATATAGTCGCAGTAAATGTTGAAAGATATTCCGATGCTCGTAATAGATTTCAACGTGAGTTAGAAAGCAATATGTTGTTTAGGTATCATTATGAAACAGCCTATCGGTGGCTATTACGTCAAAACATTAAGCAGGATAATCTTTATAGCGATAGAAAGTTCGATTTTAATATCGAATACAATCGTTCCTTGGAGCATGTATATCCTAAATCAAAAATAGGTCATAAAAATGATCAGAATATTGCTTTGGGCTGGAATGACGAACCTATTAAGGATGAATGCTCTATTGCCCTCTGGCGTGAAGAAATGGAATGGACGTGTAAAGAGGATCACCATATATACAATGGTTCTGAACACTGTATTGGAAATCTGGTACTTCTTTATAAGCGTGATAATTCAAAGTTCAACGATGCGGATTTTCGCAAGAAGAATCATTATTTTTTCACAGATCAAGATGATGAATCATTCAAAAGTCGTCATCTGATCCATACAACGATGGTCTTTTCTGATGTAAATTGGGAAGATAAAATCTCAGATAAACCATGGAACAAAGAGCAAGTTCCAATGCGTAAATATGCAGAAATCAAGGAATTTGAGAACGAATATCCTGAAATTTATAATAAAACGAATTAATTTATGGCACAGTTAATAAGTGGTAAGGCATATTCACTTAGTGAAATATTTTGTGGTGAGAATGATAAAGTAATCATTCCAGATTTGCAGCGTGACTATTGCTGGGGGAATCCTATTTCTGATAATGCTGAGGATTCACTTGCAAGTTCCTTTATTGATAGTATCCTAAGGCTTGAAAAGTCGCAGGAGATTACTATGGGGTTGATTTATGGATATTATGATAAGGTGTTGACTCCATATCACTTACAACTCTGTGATGGGCAACAGCGTCTCACGACATTGTTCTTGATTATCGGAGTAATCAATAGAATGTTGCCTGGAAATAAATACAGAGATTTGCTCATTTCCAATTTTGAATTACTAGAGGATGACAATGAACCGCATCTTCTCTATGGAATTAGAGAAAGTTCCTTGTATTTCTTAAGTGATCTTACATTGCACTATTTTCTTAAAGATAGTTTGTCTGTTAACGAATTGGGAGATCAGTCATGGTTCCTCAATTCTTATCATCATGATCCGACTATAGCTAGCATCATACGAGCCTTGACGACTATAGAATGTAAGCTCAAAGACTGTAAGAATTTAGAATTACTTGGCGATTTTCTTATACTTAAGCTCAAGTTCCTTTTTTATGATATGGATAATAGACAGAATGGAGAGGAAACTTTTGTAGTCATCAATACAACAGGAGAACCATTGACTGCCAACCAAAATTTAAAGCCACAGATAATGATGGCAAATCCATCTTATTCTAGGTGTACTAACGACAGCCAAAATGGCGTTTTTAATGCAGCACAAGACTGGGAAATTATGGAAACCTGGTTTTGGAAACATCGGAAGAAAAATGAATATGACACATCTACAGAAGGAATGCTTGCATTTCTTCACTGTGTTCGTATTCTTGAAAGTGGGGATGAATCTTCATGGTATAAAAATTACGAGATATCAAATGATAAGTTTCCATTGTCTATATCAATGGATACTATTTGGAAGTGGTTCTGTGCATACAAACGTATGTATGAAACTGATTATGTCCGTTTGTTTACTCCTAAAGTAAACTATCCAGAGACTCAGTCACATTATACCCAAAAAGAATTATATTCAATTCTTCCAACAATGGTATATTGTGCAAAATACCCAGAGGCATCTGTAAATAATATTCAAAGAGTATATCATATTCTCTGTAATATGGCAAGATATAGGAGTGTGTATAGATCACCAAAAAATGAGGCAATAAATGTTCCAGGCTATAGAATGTGTGAACTTATTAAATCACTTCCTGGTGAAGATATTCTTGGATTATTAGAACTCCCCAAATTCGATGTAGAAGAAGAAATATCCAAACTAACTTTTATCAAAACTACTGCTGTAGATGAAGAGCAAAGAAGACTGATAGAAGTATTATTTGCTGAAGCAGAAGACTTCAGTATATATGATGGTCAAATACAGACTCTTGTAACATGGAGTAATGGTTGCTATAACCGTTTATCAGAACTCTTCAATGCTATAAAGGAGTTGTGGATAATAGGAGCCAGTAGAAACAAACTCAGACAAGCTTTGCTTGCATATGGTATAGATGGATATCCTATGGATACAGGTACAGCAAACCTTACTTTGTGCTCAAAGACAGAATGGCGTACACTTTTCGAACAAAATGGAGAGAGTATACTATCTTTTATACAGACTTTCATTGAAGAGCGAAGTTTGGATTCAATCATTAAGAATAATATTGATAGGAATTCTCTGTATAATCCTTTAATCCAGAATATCGACTATCTGGATTTTGCCCAGGACCATAAGATTAGAGTCTATGCTCAAAATGTGATAGAAGTTATGGAAAAGACAAGGGCTAATGGAAACTATAAGTTATTCCATAATGGTGAAGTGTTTGAAAAGACTCTAGTAAAAATGGACTCTTGGGGTGGATTTCGCATCTGGTCAGACGGTAATATTTCTGTATTTTATGCCATAAGTTCAATGTACAATATAACACTAGATATGAATATCGAAAATGATGGATATAGAATAATAGCATGGTTGGATAGGGCTCCTAATAAGCCATCTGTAAGACCGAGTGCTCTGAAAGATTTGGGGTTTGATAATGTTGAAGGGGTATGGTCATTGCCAATAATAGCTTCTCCTAAACAAGCAAAGGAAAAGTTCTCATATATAACCTATGAGTTAGACAAAAAAATGTTGGACTCATGATGATTTAGATATTCAACACCAGTCTAAAGACCTATATGTTGACGATAGCGCTGTATCGGTACCATGCGTAGCGGTGTAATCGGTACCATGCTATCGTCAATATTTCGATTGTGAGAAGATTGGTTAATTTGAACTACTCATAAGCTAAAAACTTGTAGTATCCCACTTCGTCATGGAAAGCTTGCGAGCAAGACTTACGACCTCTTAGTCTTCAAGTTTTGCCCACTGCTATAATATGGCTAAGTTATAAAAGAGGAGGGTGTGTCATAAGTCTGTGACGCACCCCTTTTTATTTTTTGCCTTTTCACAGATACGAAATCTTTAAAAAACATTTTTATTTACAACAAAGCCCAAACTTTCACAAGCTCGGGCTTTGCCTTTCCGCAAAAGATTTGTATCTTTGCAGAAAACTTCTTTAAGTATGGCAAAGATACAAATAAAATCTGAAACTCGGCACGAATTGAGCTTTTTTCCTAACTCTTTCGATGATTATGTGCCAAAAGACAGCAAAGTTCGTATGGTGGATCGTATTGTTCGCAGTATGGACATCAACCCTCTCATGGATACCTATGATGGGATTGGTGCTCCTCCTTACAGTCCGAAGATGCTTCTAAGTTTAGTTGTTTTTGCCTATATCAATGGCGTTTATTCCTGTCGTGGCATAGCGGACGCACTTAAATACGATGTTCGCTATATGTGGATTTGTGGAGGTAAGCAATTATCTTTCGCAACAATCAACCGCTTTAGATCCAATCATATGATTAAATGCATCGACTTTTATTTTGATGCAGTCGTCTCCATATTGGTTGAAAAGGGCGTGATTAGTCTGGAGGAACAATATGTTGATGGTACTAAGATAGAGTCGAAAGCAAACAAGTACACGTTTGTATGGAAGAAGACTGTGGAAAAGAACAGGGCTAAGCTCTTGGAAAAGACCTCTGCTGCATTGGCTCAGATAAAAGAACAAATTCGCCTGAATGGCGGGAGTGACATTAAGGAAGAAGACAGCGAGCCAGCCACTTCCGCCAAGGATGTAAAGAGAAGTGCACGTTTGTGTGAGAGGCAAGTGAAGAACCTTCCTAAGGCAAAGCTTACAGGAAGAGAGAAGCAAAAGCTAAATACTCAGATAGATCACTTGTTCAAAGCCTCGGACAAACTGTGCGAGTATGAAAAATCACTGGATATACTGGGCGAGAGAAACAGTTACTCCAAGACTGATCCCGATGCGACCTTCATGCGCCTCAAGGAAGATGCCATGAACAATGGGCAGACAAAGCCAGCCTATAACCTTCAAATTGCGACAGAGAATCAATATTGGACGAATTTCGCCCTTTATCCCAATCCAACAGACACCCTGACCTTCAAGCCTTTTTTGGATAAGTACAAGAAAAGATATGGAAAGCAATCCAAGAGCGTCACCGCAGACTCAGGATATGGCTCGGAGGAGAACTACGAGTACCTAGAGATGGAAGAGATGATGGGTTATGTAAAGTACAACTGGTTTCACAAGGAACAGCATAAGCCTTTCAAGGAGGATGCCTTCAACCAAGCGAACTTCTACTACAACAGGGATGATGACTATTATGTCTGCCCCATGGGACAACACATGGAACCTTGTGGACAACGGCAAACGAAAAGTGACTCCGGCTATGTGTCTGTCATTACATTATATAGAGCACAACGATGTGATGGATGTCCGCTTGGAAGTCTCTGCAAGAAATCCAAAGGCAACAGAACCATATATGTCAACCATAAACTGAATGCATATAAAAAGGAAGCCTTCCTGCTACTAACGTCTGAAGAGGGCTTGAAACACAGAAGCCAGCGACCGATAGAGCCGGAAGCTGTATTTGGGCAGATGAAGGCAGATATGTATTATAAGCGATTCAGGCATTTCGGAAAGGACAAAGTTTACATGGACATAGGGTTGTTCGGTATAGGATTCAATTTGAAGAAATATTTGGGGATAAAACGATAAAACTCAATTTTGTTTTTTTTATCGTCAGGGATAACTATGCCCTTTTGTGAGCTTTGGGGCTGTTTTGTTATCGATAAAACAAGAAAAGTAAAGTTTCTATACAATATAATAAGATTCCCTTTGTGAAGAAAGACTACGATTCAACTAGAATATATAGAAACACACACAAAAAAGGGTGCGTCACAGACTTATGACACACCCTCCTCTTTCCATTAAAACGCTCTGTACCATATTGATAAAGAAATTCCTTTATTAACCCTTGATAGGCAAGGGTGTTGAAATTTCGTCTATGTGTATCGTCAACTTCTGAGTGACATTTTATACATAGGCACTCCAAGTTACTATCCCGGTTGTCTGTTTTGTCTCCATTCTTATGATGAGTTTGCATGAACTCACTTTCAAATGGATTCATTACCTTCACACCACATCTTTCACAGGTAAAAGACGGATAATGCGCTCCAAATTGTATTCCAAACTAATGGTTTACATAATATTGCCATGAAAAAGAGGGGGCGTCATGGTCTTATGACTCACCCTCTATTTCCAACCAAAATCGCTTTCCTGGTATTAATCATCATCAACTACTTATAGTTTTCATCATCGTTAATGATGATGTCCAGATCTTCTGCTATTTTCTTCAGCCCATTTTTGATTCTGCCGCCCAGTGTCCATGACTTCGGCTTATTGACAGGCGGTTCAGCAAGAACTTCTCTTGAGTTTTCTGCTGTAGGAGGATTGTCTTCCACCCAAACCTTAGCTGGCTCTTCTCCAGACTCATTTTCTGACTCTTCTTCTTGATGGGCAATAGTAGCTTCCTTCTCGGTAGTATCATGATTGATGTTATCTATAGATTCTGCTTCTTGCTTTTGCCCAGTTTTATTTGCTAGCGTCTGGAAGTTGTCTCTGATAGGATGATAGAGCTTGTCGATGATTCTCTGATAGTCTTCCTCATCCTTAGATACAGAAGAACTTTCAGGTATATCCTCGGCCAACTCATTGTTCAGACCAGTTGCCAGAATGGTGACTTTGGCATCCTCATCCAAACTGTCATCATCAGAAAGGCCCCAAATCACCTTGATGTCAGGGTTCAGTTCATCAAAGAAGGCATCAATTTCTCTCATCTCCCTCACAAAGATAGGGTGCTTACTGGAAGTATAGATATTGAAAAGGATGCGCTGGGCATTACTGATATCGCTGCCATAGAGCAGAGGAGAGTCTAACGCATTCTTGATGGCACTCTGAACCCTTCCCTCACCACTGGCTCTACCCATGGCCATGATAGCACCGCCACCGCTCTTGATGGTAGTCTCGATGTCACGGAAGTCAAGATTGATGGTTCCCTCCACGGTGATGAGTTCCGAGATACTCTTGGTGGCATCACTCAGTACCTTGTCTGCCAGTTTGAAGGCATCCTTTACGGTAATCTCGGAGTCGGCATAAACATCGCAGAGACGCTCGTTGTTGACGATAAGCAAGGCATCCACGTTCTTGCGCATTTCTTCTACACCCTGCAGAGCCTTGACAATTTTCTTTCGCTTCTCGAAGTAGAAAGGTATGGTGATGATGCCAACGGTAAGGATGCCCATCCCTTTGGCAATACCGGCAATGACAGGTGCGGCACCCGTACCCGTTCCACCACCCATTCCGGCAGTAACAAAAAACATCTTGGTTCCGTCGTCCAGCAGTTTCTTGATGTCTTCCTGGGTATTCTGAGCCTCACTTCTTCCCACTTCGGGATTTGCCCCTGCACCCAAACCACTCTTTCCGAGCATGATCTTTACCGGCACAGGCGACTTGGATAGTGATTGACTATCCGTATTGCAGACGGCGAAACTCACGTTCACGATTCCCTCTGCATACATATTCTTGACGGCATTGCATCCGCCACCACCCACACCAATCACCTTGATGATGTTCTTGGTAGTGTCTTCTGTCTGTCCGAAATCTATAGGAGTCCAATCTTCTTTCATCATTTCTATATTTCAATTTGGATGCAAAGATACATACAAAGAATCAGATTCCCTATGAAAAATCAAACGCAAGCCTTGCAAAAGAAGATTTTTTCTAGATGAGAAACGATTTTTCCCATTCTTTTTGTACTTTTGCAACCAGTATGCAAGAAGAAATAAGAAATATGACCCCAGAGGAGAAAGCCGCTCAGGTAAAGACGCTTTCCACCCAGCTTTTAGCAGAAGGTAGAACCGATCTTTTGTTAAAAGCCATCAGTGTGCCCGTATTGGAACAGCTCCGTATCGAGGCAGCAAGGGCAACCCTCAGTCCTCTGGTCATCACGGAAGATTACCGTTTCTTGCTCCCAAACTATGGAAACAGTGAAGTGCAGCTCAGTCCCATCCACAAGGCCCTCTATCTGCTCTTTCTGAATCACCCGGAAGGAATAGAGTTCAAGAACCTGGCGGATCATCGTGAGGAACTGTTTGCCCTCTACCGAAAAATCGGCAACAGAATCGATCCCGATAAAATCACAGAAACAGTGAATCGCCTGACGAACCCTCTTGATAATGCCATCAACGAGAAGTGTTCGCGCATCAAGGCAGCTTTCTCTGACCTGATGGACGATACCAGGCCGACTATTATATCATCAATAGCCATGTCAAGCGCCACCAAGGCTCTTCCATGAAGCTCTGGTTCGAGAGGTTGAAGATAATCAATCTCCCAAGAGAACTTGTAGTCTATCAATAATGCTTTTCTTACCGTTTATGACGATGTAAATACTATCATGTATATATCTCTCCGGCTTTTCTTTCCCCATTTGTGAATCGTTCTACTTTTCACATGGATGTTTTCCTCTGTCGTTATAATATACCTTCTATATAGATATTCTTATAAATAAGGTATGGCAAACTTCACCAGACAATATCCACCTCCGATGAGCCAGCAATAAAGAATGGCAGCTAAGAGGAAAGGCTTAATGCCAGCTTTCTTGAATTTGTCAAAGCTTGTTTCGGCTCCCAATGCAGCCATTGCCATGGTCAGGAGGAAAGTATCCAGTTGGTTAATCCAATCCACTATGCTTTCCGGAAGCAACCCAAGAGAATTGAATCCGATAACTACCAGGAAGAGAATGGCAAACCATGGAATGCTGATTTTAGGCTTGTTGGTATCAGTATTTTCCAAACAGTCTCTTTTAGCAACATCCCTAGCAACGGTCCATGCAATCACCAGTAATACCGGTACCAGCATCATCACCCTTATCATTTTCACAATGATGGCATTGTTGCTCACCTCGGCTCCCATGGCATTGGCTGCACCTACCACATGGGCTACTTCATGAACAGTGGAACCCGTAAAGAGTCCCATCATATCTGGTGATAGGTCAAAGATGCCAGCCCTGTAGAGAATAGGGTAGAGGAACATGGATAATGTACCAAAGATGACTACAGTGGCTACGGCTACTGCCGTCTTGTAAGGCTTCGGACGAATGGCCCCATCCACACCCAATACTGCTGCAGCTCCACAGATGGCACTTCCGCAAGCGGTGAGCAGTGCGATGCTGCGGTCAATTTTCAGGAGTCTTCCCACCAGGATTCCCAAGCCGATGGTGCCGCATACGATGATGGCATCCATCACGATGGCAGAGACTCCAACAGCCATCACATCCTGGAAGGTGAGCTTGAAACCATAAAGGATGATGCCTGTGCGGAGGATTCGCTTGCTGCAAAACTTGATGCCCGGTACCCAGGTGTCGGGCAGGTTGTTACGTAAACTATTGGCATAGAGCATACCAATGATGATGCCCACCACCATGGGGCTAAACGAAAGAGCTTTCATCCAGTCCATGCCACCGATGTAGAAAGCAGCGCATGCGAAGAGTGCGATGAGCAATACGCCATGCAGCATACTGCTCCTTTGTTCTGATAATCTCATATTTTTCTTTTTTGTCGGTTATTCGCTTTTGAAAAGCGGGTGCAAAGGTACGAAAAATCATGAGATGTTGTATATACATAATAACTATACGTTATAACCTTTAGTTATGAATCTCTTGAATGTCTGCTGGAGTTTAGCGGTCTCGCCTCTCTTCTCAACAAATAGAAATTCTCGTTCCATCTTCAGATTCTCAATTTCCAGAACCTTGAATACTTGTTCATAGATACTTCTGTAGATGGCTCTTACGCTGATGATACCCATGCTTAAGGAATGTTCCACGAAATGCTTGATGCCCTCTGTGGTTCCCAGATTCATCTCAATGTTCAGATCAGAAAGAGCAATGCCGTTTTCCTGCAGGGCTTTTTGGATGACATCCAAAGTTCCGGAACCTAATTCACGCAGTACAATCGGTGTCTGCCTGAGAAGGTCCAGAGAAATCTCATCTTGCTGGGCTAGGGGATTGGAACAATGTACGAACGCCACCAGCTCATCTTTCATGAAAGGAGTGTATTTAAAGGTGAGCTGCCGCTTGATGCCTTCCACCATACCCAGATCTATCCTTCCTGCAGCAAGCGCATCCTCTATCTCATGAGAATTTCCGCTGAGCAGGGTAAGACGAATGTCGGGATATAGTTTCCTGAATTCAGCAATCAGTTTGGGGAGAACATATTGTGAGATGGTGGTACTGGCTCCGATGCGCAGTTCGCCACCAGATTTCTCTGTGAGCTTCTTCATGTCGAAATCGAGATTCTGATAGGCATCGATAATCTTGCAGGCATGGTCAAGCATAAGTTGTCCGGCACGGGTGAGCTGGATGCGATTGCCGATTCTGTCGAACAGTTGCACCCCATATTCCTTTTCAAGCTCTTGTATGTGCTTGCTGATGGCAGGCTGACTGATGAACAGTTCGTTGGCAGCCTTAGTGAAACTCAGGAGTGTAGCCACACTTCTGAAAACTTTCAGTCTTGTATCTATCATTGTATGTTCCTTTGTTATTTCAAAAATCCTCGTCAATATGATGCCGAGTGCAGCAAATCTCCTGCAAAGATAATGCAAATGAGCGCAATGAAAATTTGTTTTCAAATTGCCGAGTGCAGCAAATCTTATGCAAAGATAACAAAATTCTAGAAATCACTCGCTGGTTTCGCCTAAAAATAGTAACTTTGCACCCAACAAAAAGAAACCAAAGACATTATGAACATTAAGAATATCCATTTGGCCTATTTTAGTGCCACTTTCTCCACCAAACGTATCGTTCGTGAGATAGCATCCCAGTTTCAGAAGCCTGTCATTGAGTATGACATTACCTCAGACGTGCTGAAGGATGATGTCTCGCTGGGAAGTGATGGCAATCTGCTGATAGTGGGCGTACCTTCCTATGCTGGTAGAGTCCCGGAAATGGCAGTTCGTTCATTGAGACGTTTTCTTGGAAACAATACCCCAGCCATCATAGTATGTGTCTATGGTAACAGAGCCTACGATGATACGCTCATAGAGCTGAAGGACCTGGTGGAATCCCATGGCTTCAAGTTACTTTCTGCGGCTGCCATCATAGCCCAGCATTCCATATTTCCCAAGATAGCAGAAGGAAGACCTAATGCGGATGATACGGAGAAACTCCATGATTTTGCTTCAAAGAGTAGGGAACTTCTACTCAAGATACCAAAGATGTTCGCAGTTAGCCGACTGATGGTAAAGGGGAATCGCCCTTATCGTGATACCAAGCCTATTCCTCTGCATCCAGAAGGGAGTAAGGGAAAATGTACATCCTGCCATGCCTGTGTGAAAATGTGCCCTGTCGGAGCCATCACTATGGGGGAACCCTACAAGACCAACGAAAAGAAATGCATCTCTTGCGGACGCTGTGTCGTGGTCTGTCCTGAGCATGCCCGACTTTTCGGTGGCCTGCTGTATAAGGCTGTCAGCTGGAAATTCGAGAAAGCGTATTCGGAACCTAAGCAGCCTGAATTTTTCTATGTGAATGTTTAAAGAATCAGATAGCAATGAGTAGATACAAGAATATCGTCTTCGATGTAGGAAGTGTATTGGTGAACTGGATGCGCATGAACCTTTATACTACTCTGTTCCATGGCGACAGGGAGAAGGCTAAGTGGATAATCGATCATGTGGTGACGAATGAATGGAATGATCAGACAGACTTGGGAAAGCCTATAGATGAATGTCTCTTTGATTTAAAACAGGCTTATCCCAAGTATGCTCCTTATATTGTTGCCTACTGGTACTGTTACAAAGATATGGATGGTGGTGAAATCCCTGGCATCTATGAGATCATGTGTGAACTGAAGCAAAGAGGATATCGTATATACTGTCTTACCAACTGGTCTTATGAGACATTCCCGATAGTAAAGGAAGTCCATGCCCGTCTCTTTGGCATGTTTGAAGGAATTGTAGTGAGTGGGGAAGAGAAGTTGATAAAACCGAATCCAGAAATCTATCAGCTTCTTCTGAATCGCTATAGTCTCCAGGCATCGGAAAGCATCTTCATAGATGACAGGCAAGTGAATGTTGATGGCGCCAACCATGTGGGTATACATGGTATCCTATTCATAGGAGCTCAAGACTTGAAGCAACGGCTATGTGCTTGCCTTCAAATCAGACATTTTTAAGGAAATGAAACTCCTCACATGATGAAGGCTCTTGAATCATCCAGAACCTTATCATGTAAGGAGTATTTGTAATCACCAAAAAACTTATTCTCACACCAAAGGTGTGAGAGGCTACGCTTTCTATTTGTTTCGCTTGATCGGCTCATAATGATTATTTGCATCAAAACAGGAGGTGCATGTGCCGGTAAAGTCAGAGATTAAACGTTTTCTAACTTCATCGTATCCTTTAAAGACAGTAAACCAAACAGACCAATAGCCTAGTTTCTGAGCCAAACAGATAATTTCTTCAACATCTGCAATGCCAGCATTGAACTTATTGCGTAATCGTTCTGCTAAATCCCATGTTTCCAGGCGTTTCTTCCATCGGAAATCTCTTGGAGTAGGTTCTAATTCATTGCCAGGATATGCTCCAAGTTTTACTAAATCAAATAGTTTCTTGGCTTTGCCCTTTTCATCTTCATCCAAATGAGGATTCAGCATGACCGCTCCACCTGCAGTGTAGATGAAGTCTCTGAAAGTATTATCAGTATGTGGCCAATGATAATCCTCTTCATGAATTTCAGGGTGCCCTTTTGTGGAATTACAGATACCACAGGATATTAAAAAGTTATTCCATGCCGTCTCTTCTCCATTTGTTCCTTTTGGTTCAATATGTTCCACTGCGAGTTCATTTGGCAAATGGGTTCCTTCACAATAAGAACAAAACCAGCCAAGATTACCCAATAATGGCATTTTGGCATTATTATAGGGAGAATAGTATTCTTGTATAGTCTCTGTTATTGTTTGATTCTTGGAATTTACATAAGAGACAGTTTCGCCAACATTCTTTTTCTCTACTGGTCTCATCGGCTAATTTCCTTTCGTATTATATTCAGATTGTAATAAAGCAAGATAGGCAGGATTATCGCTGAAGGTAGCTTCAATCTCTCTTAGCTTCTCCAATAATTTCTTGTCTTCTTCTCCGTTTTGTATCGACTTGAAGTAATTTTTTGCGATTTCCTGCATCTCCTGAAATCTTTTACTTCTAATATTCTGTTCCAAACCCATTCGATCGGCAGTAATATCCTCTAATGATTCTCGGTAAGGTTCACCTTCTATCATTACATTTTCATCGAAGCTGATAAGCTGATTCTTTTGAAGACTCTGAACGATAAATGGACTATGGGTAGATACAATGAACTGAATCATAGGGAAAGCCTGAGCCAAATCCTGAAGCACATGCTTTTGCCAATGAGGATGCAGATAGAGATCAATCTCATCTATCATCACAACACCAGGTGTCTTTTTAACAGCATTCCGTCCCAAGCAACCATTTAATTCGATGCAACGATGGGCAATCTCTGCTACAATATTAATCATTGACTGAAGTCCATCACTCATGTAAGAGAAATGATGGCGAGAGGGAATATGTCCTGTTATCGATACCACAGCTTCTATTTCACCATGATCAAAATCGATTTCTGACAAAGCAGGAATAGCTGTTTGCAGTGCCTCAAAGAAAGCTTCGCGAGTTCCCTCAAATTCTTTTCCATCCCTGACATTTTTATCGTAACGAGCTAACCATTCCATAGCACCATCAAAGTCAACCTTGTCATGGAGAGCAAATTTGTAGGCTTTCTCTATTCTAGACGCTCTTTCCTTTATCTTACGGGTAATCTTCATCTGGGCATCGCTGGTTCTCTTGGCTCCGAAAGATAAGACTAATGGATATATTGCACCATCATGATGCTCATATCTTTTGGCTTCCATGTCTGAAACCATAGTCATCAGTTCCCCTGCACATGATCTGCTATGAGTTGTGGTACTACCAGTGAATTCGCGAGACCATGAAATAGAAATAGGAGTAAATTGTGGCTCATTATTTTCTATGGAATCAGTAACGTAGAAATCTGCATCTATTGTGATGCGAGTACGCTCTCCGTTTGGGACATAATCTTTTTCTGTTGAATCAAATGCCATAAAGCGATCATGAATACTAAAGTTGCGACGATATTGTACTGTACTAGGCAGTTTACTCAAACATTGCAAATAGGCACCCAATCCTATCTGTAAAGCCTTGAGCAAAGTAGTCTTACCTGCGGTATTGTTGCCAATAACCACTGTAAGATTCGACTTGAATTCCCTCATTTCACGCTGGAATCCTTTAAAGTTTACAATATCTATCTTGTTAATTCTCATGATTGCTATAATTTTATTATGCGCACAAAGTTACAACGATTTTATGTAACCTCCAAATTTTTAAACGTATTTCTTTAAAGATTTACGATTATTTTTAGACTACTAATAACATTCATGTCTAAATTAGAATAGGATATTAATATTTACGGCACAAAAGAGAGGCTGATATTACATTATACAGACCATATTTAATTTACTATTTATCATAATCCTTGCAATGCAATTTAAATGCTTTATAATTAAAAAAACTAATTGCTAAAGTTATATGGTGATTCCTCTCAATAGGGTATACTGCAAACTTTCTATTTACCATAAGACCTCTTATAATAAAGGTGGGGGTGAAAGCAAGTTCCCGAAAGAGGATGAAAAAATCTTGCCTCCTGCCGAACTGCTTGCCGACTATTTCAAGAAGCGCAAGGCTCTTGATCATGAAATATTAAGAGACACTAGTGATTCAATATATCATTCGTTTTTAATGAAAAAGTACGATTTTGTTCTATTCAACGAACGAAATGAGGAAAAGCAGCTTCTCCTAATTCTGCCGCATATTCAAAACCTTCGTAACTGAAACCTGCCAGTTCCTCTGGAGTAAGAAGCTGATTATTCAGGATATATCTCACCATGGCTCCACGGCAAGATTTAGCCCATACAGCCTGCATCTTCAATCTGCCGTCTTTCTGGCGTACATAAAAGAGTGGCTGAATGACCTTTATCTCCTTACATACTCTTTTCCAATCAAACAGATGTTCATATTCCTCAGTTGATAGATGGATGAGTATGCCATCGTCAGCCTTCACACTATCGATGAGAACATCCGTGAGTTTGTCTTTCCAGAACTGATTGACCGGCTTGTCGTTTGTGGCTTCAAGTGATACGCAATGCTCCATACGATAAGGCACGATGCCATCCATTGGACGAAGCAAGCCATAGAGAAAACAGGTAATCCAGAGATGCTTCTGGGCATACTCTAAGGAGTCCTCACTTAAAGAACTGGCACGCAGATGTTTATAAGCCTGACCATTGTAAGCCAGGATAGCAGGCATCTTTTCAGTTGCCATAAAATTATGATAGCGTTTCCAATTTTCAGTTGCAATCTTGCTGCTGCAATCCAGTTGCCTAGCCAATTCCTCTACATTCATCCTTGCCATTTCTTCGGCCAAGACATTGGCAACTGATTGGAAGAGTGGCACGGAGATAGGCTTCCTGTCTGTCTTATCAAACATGATTTTTGCATTTGCCAATAATATCTGCATAATAATCTATCTTTTATTTTTTGAACATCAATAATCAGTAGTTGTACAAACTTAGAGCAGCCTTCATGTACCACTGAAATGCCATTACATGATCCTCCACAACACCGATGCTTTGCGCATAGCAGACACCCATGTTGTTCATCGCCATTAAATCTCCTTCAAGAGCTTGCTGACGATATTTGTTTGCCGTTTCACGTTCCTTTTTCATTTCTGTAATCTCAACTTGGGTGCAAAGGTACAACTTTAATTTTGAATTTCGACACCCTAAAGATACAAAAAGAAAAGGCAGCTGCAAGCATCTTCACAAACGCCTACAACTGCCATCTCCATAATATATATTGAAACTTCTTTCTACAATTCTCTCAAATTTTCATGAAACATCGCCTGTTAAGCGAAGTTCTTCATGTTGGATCTTGCACCATACTCAGCGCATGCTGCAACAATCAAAGCTAAAATCATTCCTAAAATCATCATAATCTTATCCTTTCTCTATATCAATCTGTTATCCTAATCTACATCTTCTTTACCTCATCTAATATCCATTAGAGAAGCTTCATTGGAAGCATCCTATGGATGCCTCTCAAAGCTTGCTTACTTGCCGAGGCTAATCTTATAGTTTACATTTACAACCTCTGCAAAAAGAGCAGCTGCAACTGCCAATGTCATTCCTAATACCATCATAATGTTACCCTTTCTTTACTTTAATTATTCGTTATTCAATCTTTTCGAGTGCAAAGATAATGCCTTTTTGTGTGCGCACACAATTTTTCGGGAAGAAAATGCTGTCAAGGGTATGATTTCTTGATTTCCGTCAAAAACTGTCATGACAATTGGACAAAATGCCAGGTCTCCCTTTCAGAAGTCCGACTTTCAACTGCTGTTTCAACAAAATGATGCATCAACATTAAAACTTTTCCCATTTCTCTTGCTGATTTCAGATGAATTGATTTTCTTTGTACTTGATAAGGTATTCAAAACAGTATCTTTATAGAGGGCAATACCTCCGTGAGGCTGTGACGCTGCGGTTTGAAGGGTATTGCCCTCGTTTCTATTGGCAGTTCTATATCATTGAGACACTCCTATGATGAATGTAATTTCAACATCCTATACCATTCTTGCGGTAGTACAATAGTAAGAGGATTCCTCATGATTATAGTGTTGGATTAGTTGATAATACCCGTTGAACAGCCGATTTTTGCTAAAATTTGAAGATTTTGTACTCCTACGCAAAAATACTGCATACCAGTATTGTAATTTTGCACTAAAAAAGATAGGAGATTAAGAAAATGAAAGAATTTGCAATGAATGGAACCCCTGTTAAGATGTGGGCACATATGTGTGACGCAACGGCTTGGCAACAAATATCGAACCTTTGTAGCCTGCCTTTTGTTTTTCATCATTTGGCATTGATGCCTGACTTACATGGCGGAAAGGGTATGCCTATAGGAACTGTCCTTGCTACTAGGAATGTCGTGATTCCGAATGCCGTGGGCGTGGATATAGGTTGTGGTATGTGTGCAGTTAAAACCAATATCCAGGTGGAGACCATTGAAAAGGATGTTCTGAGAAAGAAAATCATGCGAGGCATACGGCACCAGATTCCTTTAGGAATGGAACACCACAAGGTTGCCCAGGATGAGAAGTATATGCCTGAAAATCATGATATTGATGGCATGACTGTCGTTAAGCGTCAATATATATCAGCTATCAAGCAAGTGGGAACACTTGGTGGAGGAAATCACTTCATAGAACTTCAAAAGGACGATGAAGGATGGCTTTGGATCATGATTCACTCTGGGTCAAGAAACTTAGGCAAACAGGTTTGTGATTATTATAACAGAGTGGCAACCATTCTCAATGAGCGTTACTTTTCTTCGGTTAAGTCAGACCTTAATATGTCATTCTTGCCACTGAGAACCAAGGAGTTTAATGATTATTGGAATGAAATGCAGTATTGTATCGATTTTGGTCTGTGCAATAGAAGGTTGATGATGCATCGAATTCAGGAGGTCATATCTGAAGCGATACCACACGTTGAGTTTGAGCCGATGATCAACATCGCTCATAACTATGCATCCTGGGAATCCCATTTTGGTGAGAATTGTATCATACACCGAAAGGGAGCAACAAGTGCCCGAGAAGGTGAAGTTGGTATCATACCTGGTTCACAAGGAACGAGTTCATATATCGTGAAAGGCCTTGGCAATCCTCTCAGTTTCATGAGTTGCTCCCATGGAGCTGGCCGTATCATGAGCCGAACTGAAACTGTAAAGACACTCAATTTAGCGGAGGAAATCCATAAGCTGGATGAGAAAGACATCGTTCATGCCATTCGTAGTCAGGAAGATTTGGAAGAGGCCTCTGCTGCCTACAAAGATATAGAATCCGTCATGGCACAAGAATCAGACTTAGTCAAAATCAAAACCCATTTGTCACCCATTGCCGTCATCAAAGGATAGTGTATGAATTCAAAATCCTGATTCTCTAGTATTACTGATTGCGTAATGTTAGAGAACTAGGACAACTTTTCTGAAATCTCATTACAGCACGTATGTATTTTGCCAAGCGTGAATCGGAATTCTTTTAAATCAGATTGCTTGATGAGCTCATATCCTTCAAGATATTCGGTGCCTCCATAGAAGAAATCCATTTTGACATTGAGTACTTTACATATGGATTCCAGTAATCCTGTCTTGATGTCTTTAGCCCTTAACTGTTGACTAAAGCCACCAGGAGTCATGTTGAGTTGTCTTGCAATGTCTTTTTGCAGGATACCCTTTGATGATAATAATTCTCTTAATTCTTTTCCGCTCATACTCTTAACACCCAAAAGAGTCTATATTTTTAGGTAATAGTTAATCAATACTGCGTTAAATTAATATTTAATCGTCTGTAAATCAATAACTTATATTAAGAAATGCTTATGAAAACTTAACTATAAAAAGTTGGTCAAGTCGCTGATTTTCAGTAACTTTGCAAATCACGACAAACGCAAAATTATATGAATACAGGACTTGACCAATATATGGATATCTTTAAAGATGCAGTTGAAGATTCGGCTGCAAAGTTAACAAAAAGTTTCGAGAAAATACTCATCGAGGTGATAATTTTATTCATGGTAATACCAAGAAAGATAAATTTCACCCAAATGGGGAGGTATGGCTCGCATGTTGAGCAAACCTATCGCAACGCATTCGGCTTAAAAAAGTCGAAAAGCATTGACTGACTCAAACTTAATGTCTCACTTGCCAAGCGCTTCTTTGGTAAACAGGGAAGATGGGCTATTGCCATTGATCCCAGCTACATCAGCAAAGCTGGCAAGAAGACTCCACATATCGGTCGTTTTTGGTCGGGATGTGCACAGTCTGTTAAACATGGTCTCGAAATCATGGGTATTGGACTCATTGATATTGTTGCCAAAGACTGCATGATGTTAAGAGCACACCAGTCGCTAAGTAATAAAGAACTGAGTCTTAGAAACAAGACTATGGTAGATTTCTATATCAGCGTCATTAAGCGTTACCGCAAGGAACTTCTTAAACTCTCAACCCTCATAGTTGCAGATGCTTACTTCTCTACAAGTACATTTGTTAATGGGATAAAGAAAGAAGGGTTCTCTTTGGTAAGCCGCTTTCGTGACAATGCTTGTCTCTTTTATGTCTATGCTGGTCCACGTACTGGAAAACGTGGTCGCCCAAAGACCAAGGATGGCAAGATTGATATGAAGAATCTTGACCTCACTCGAATGGAGAAGATGGAGATGAAAGATATAGAAGGAACAGCTTATACTTTGATTGCCTATTCCAAGACACTCAAGTGTAAAGTTAGACTTGTCATCTGGCAGATGCCGAATGGCAAGAAGAAACTATTCTTCTCTACAGACACCTCACTTTCGGGTGAAGAGGTACTTCTTTATTATAGAACCAGGTTCCAGATCGAATTTTGCTTTCGTGACGCCAAAGGCTATACTGGTCTTATGGACTGCCAGGCTCGCGATAAGTGGAAACTCGATTTTGCTTTCAATGCTTCGTTCACATCACTAAATGTTGCCAAGGTAACTATGAAGGGGATGGGAATGGAATATTCTATGTCTTCATTCAAGTCCCTGATGACCAACATTTATCTGGTGAAACGAATTTTTAAAGCAAGTGGGTACACCCCGAACCGAACTTTAATTAGCAAGATTTTCAAAGATCTCTCGTGCTTACAGCGTATAGCTGCTTAGCACATTATTGAATTATTAACGAACTATTGGTTAATGGTAGTATAGCTATATTTGAACTAGAGGGTGTGTCATAAGTCTATGGCGCACCCTCACTTTCTTTTTGTCATCTACCTTTTACCTTAATTCCTTTGATGTCTTAATTCTTCTTGCCCCAATATGACTTGCGGTTCCTTGTGCTGTTGTAGTTGCTGAGTCCGGAATATACAATAGTATATTTTCTAGGATTGGATTCCCAATCACATTCTCTCTGCAAATACATAGGTATGCCATCTATGTAGAGAATGGCATTTGCCTTGTCGTAGGACCATTTGCCACCAGCATGGAAACCTGCAGTAATCTTATGACCACTACCCAATGTCATGCTTTCAGAACTGCACTGCTGACCAAAATTATACTCCAGGGTGATATTCTCCCAGGTTCCCTTCAATTCACTTTCGAGAATGGTAAGCTGTGGCACATCACCATATCTCTCAGGCATAATGACTGGCCAGCCATCCTGTGTCCATCGAATGGAACGTACTTGTCCCATCATAAGGGCGTTTGAATATGGATTGCCATTTACTCCTGCCGGCAAACGACCTTGTGATGAAAAATACCAGTTACCTCCTCCATCATCAAAGACAGCACAATGAGAGATTCCTACCCAACCTGGACTATTGTTGAACTTGTACGGATGTGTCAGAATTGGATATGCCTCCCCACCCTTGTTGGTACAGTCTCTGCCATCCTTGCCATAGTAGGGACCTTCTATATTCTTGGCTCTCAACACACGAGTGTTGTAAGCCACAGAAAGTTCATCGTAGGCCAGAAAAAGATAATAGTAGCCATTGTGATATATGATCTCCGGAGCTTCAGATGCCTGCCAGCGACTATTGATATTGCGAGTATAGATACGTTTGCCATATTTGCTGATGTCTCCCCATGGGTCACCGATATTCTCATAAGGCATACCTGTATTCGGGTTCAGGCGCATGGCAACAATACCAGAATGCCATGAACCGTAGATGAGGTAATGCTTGCCATCAGGGCAGATGATATATGACGGATCGATGGCATTATACTTGAAATATGCATTCCAGTCACCTTGGCCGTTTCTTCCCCAGTTGAAGCCACGGTCAGTGGAAGAGCAAGCCACCATGCCCTTGTCTGTCCAATGGTTGCTTGCCGGATCGGATGTTTCCATCATGCCAATGAAAGCTCTTTCTGTCCAGGTGTTGTCAAAATTGGCTGCATCGGCATATAAGCCATTGCCGATGTAATTATCAACCACGATGCAATAGTACATTCGGTACAAGCCATTTCTCACCTTGCGAGCACATGGCGCCCAAAATCCATAACGAAAATGCTTGATAGCAGGAAGGCCCTCCTTTGCTCTATATTCATTCACCTTGGTTGCCACCCAAGAAGGCTGTCTTCTCATGGTGGAGCCTACCCAAGTCCAGTTGATCAAGTCCTTGCTCTTACGGCAGAAGAAATGGCCATGTCCTTCCAAACTGTTACCATAAGAGGCATCAGTCTGATACATGTAATAGTAGCCGTCATCAGCCTTCATGACTGTAGGGTCATGCACGTTGGCTAAATTCCAACTGCCACGCTGGTCCCAACCTGCCATTGATGCATAATCATCAATATACGAAGGAGGTGTGTAAGTACTAAGGCGACCTGAAGAAGCTCTTGTTGTCAACTCAGTTTCAACCTCTGCTGCAGGAGCTAGTTGCTGCTCCAAACTGTCGGTACAACCTGACATGATGCCAAGCAGTATAACCGCTGTCATTAAAACATTCTTTTTCATTGGTTACTTTCGGTTTATATGAAATTGTAATTGTTTATTCTCTTGCTAATCCGTAATCAAGCATCGACTTTTCAATGCTTTCCTTTTTCAGAAAATACGTTTGGTGACGGCAAAATTACGCCAAAAGAGGCTAAGTATGGTGGATTATATGTAGAATTTTAGTGGATTATCTGATTCTTTTCGGAAAAAGGCTGTTTTGTGCAACTAAAAATTACAGTTCATATTATCAGGGAGTTTTTGTTTTGATTAATAGATAGATGTCATGGAAGTAACGATAACCAAAAAAGCCTCCGGGACAATCATATCCCGAAGGCCATTATTCTATTTCTTCAATACTTTTTTCACATCTGTATGACCATCTGAGTAGGTGGTCTTCCCGATGTTCAAACCTGGCTGAAGAGTCTGTACCTCATTACCTTTCAAGGTAAAAATACGAGTAGAGAGTACAGATGCAGCTTCTGTAAAGTCACAGACGCCTGTAGTCTGCCCATCTGTATCGCCGAAGGAAACAGATCTTGACTTGCTTACACCTGAGCCATAAGACACCTTGAGTGTTGCACCGGCAGCTGCTGTTACATAGTTCTTCACTTCAGAAGCATCATTAGCCTTATAAGTATAGTATTTCGATGGAACGAAATACTCGTTGTTACCACTCTTGCTCTGTGCATCCGAAGCACCTTCACAACCTTTCAATGTGATATTGTAGTCTTTATAACTTCCACTAGTCTTGCAATCCCAAGGCTTCTTTTGGGTAGCAGCAGTAGCATAAACACTATTCTCCACATAGATGTTGCTCTTGTAACCTGCACCAATGCATTGAACTACCCACAAGCTAAAGAACATAGCGCTTACCTGTCAATATTATATTAACATTTTGCTGAACATTTCCAGAAAACAGCAAGAAAAAAGCCCCGATACGTCTCGTACCAGGGCTTCGAGCTCTTTAACAATGTATATGAAACAATCATCTTTACTAGAAAGAGATTGCTCTAAAATCCTCTTTAATCTTGCCGACACAAGCTGACAGGCGTTGATAGTTTTTCTCTCCGGCTTTCTTCACACCGCTGATATATTGTCGCATGAGCGATGGGTTGATGCCAGCACGGCGGGCAATATCAGACGCATTGAGATATGAAAAGTAATTGAAGAATGATTGAATATCGTACTTGTAGATAAAATCTACTTCCGGCAAATCATCTTCAAACTCCCTAGCCTCCTCGTAGCAATCAAGCAAATCCTGCTTTGCCTCCTCTACGGTACGTCCCACAGAGTTGAAATGCCCCTTGTTTATCGCATCTTCTGTATGACACCAATACGAACCATCAGATGCTTGTTCTACTGTAACTAAAACCTTTCTTTTCTCCATACATTTATATTTTTAGTAAAAGAGCTCCACAAATAAATCCACACATGGCTCATAGATTGGCAGGGGCTATTCCCCTGCCAAATTTTTAAGCACTTTTATAGCAGTCCCTTTGGCCATCTCCTTGCAGTGCCTAGGCACATAATCGTAAGCGCCAGTCTTGGGATTGATCCATTTGTCGTGCTTTGAACCATGTTGAGACAGGATGCATCCCGCATCTCTCAGTCTCTTCAGTAATTCTGATTGTTTCATTATTTGTAAGAGCTCTTTGTCATTTCGACACTGCAAAGGTAACAAAAAAGCAACTAACCACCAAACATATAGGTAGCATTTTTGTTACATTAACTAAGATTTAACATTTATGCCTACATAATAAATATTCAAAGAAACAAAAAATGACTCATGGTATAGGCATGCTCTCACACCAAAAGAGGCGAGAGCATACCAAATATCTGAAACAAAAGAACTTAAAATACTACATTTCACTCCAATGCTTTGAGAACCTCGTTTCACTCTGGTTGTCCAAATACTCTTGCAAGAACTTAAATGGGAAAGGATAAGTCATCAGCTCATTCCATTGGCCAAAGCCCACAGCCAGCATATTCTTCAACTCCTGAATATCTTCCCATACACGTTCTTGATGATCCTTTTTCAAAATACAGATACGCCTTACATGGGGAACCTTGCCTATCTTGAAGGTAGCACCTGTATTGAAATTATCGGAATTATAACCAGATATGTAAGAGTAGGACTCTGATCCCTCCCCATCAAGACCTTCTTCCTTCCATAAATGAAATCCCATCAAACCACGCAAGAATTGATGGCTCGTACCCGCACCCTTTCTCTTAAACACGCAAATTGTTTTGTAATCTGGATCAGTCCCTTCAATAATCTTGCCATAGGTATCATCAATTTGCTTGGCATCCAAGATAGGAATCTCTTCTGTATCAATGATCAGATAAGCATTTCCCTCCTTCTCCATCACATGATAATCATGATTACCTTTCATTTTGAGAAGAGCAGATAAGCCCATTATAGAGGCAACAAAGGTGTCATAATCCTCTCCCAATCCATCATCAAAGCCATAAGGCTCAAATGCCATAGCTTTTCCCTCACACAACTTCAAGGATGCTCCATATACAACCTCCTTTTTTTGTTTAAAAAGCCAGAATTTCCAATTCCCTGCGATGGCTGCCATTTCTGATGGCATATAGCCCTTGACAATGCTATCCTTGACCAGTAGTTCCATCAAGATCCTCTTAGCCTTAGCCTCTGGCACATCATCCTCCTTGCCTCCACCATGATGAATCATGTGCTGGAAGGCAATACCACTTTCATACATACGCTTCACAGACTGCGAATAATGAGTTTCATCACCTATCTCCTCACATAACTTTAACAGCATATCCACCTTACCACCTCGCTTGACAACACTCACAACGTTCCCCATGGCGGCAAGCACACTCGCCTTGAATTGATCAACCTGCTTTTTTGAATCATCCGTGCCAAAAGGATCCTCCACAAGAATGGTCTTTCCCTGAAAGTATTCTTTCAACAGCTTTTCAACATTCTCCTTCGGATGACTCTCAAAGTAATCCAAAACCTGATGGTCGGAAAAATCAACTGTCAGCATACCATCAAAGAGCTTATTCACGTTTTCAATTACCTGGCAGATGACAAACAATCGGCTGTGATTGTATGTATCCTTGTTCCAAGGCCAATAAGGAACAGTGTTGTGAGAAGAAGAGAAGCGCTTCTTCTTGATGTAAACCTGGTCCAAACGATAATCACCTTCATTCAGTTTTTTGAGTATAACCGGCTTCAGATATTCTCCAAGCCATAACTCACCATCCATTTCCTTCCCCACCTGGGAAACACAGTTACTATACGCCTGCAACTGCTTGAAATCCTTAGGATGTGAAAACGAGGTAGTTCTGGCAGCCAGATTCATATACTTATTCACCTCCAACTTCAAGCAAACCAGTTCCTTCGACCTTTTGGATACCCCAAAGTTCTGGTCATAACAAACCAGCAACATGCCATTGTTGTACATCATGCCACCCTTGCCCTTCTTTCCGAGGGCATTGATTGCAAGCGACACGATAATGCGCTGCTGCAGGAATTCATCATACCCATGCAGATCATCTGACTTGCAAGCCACATCCTTCTGAACTTTCAAACTTTCCATCACCAGCTTCTCATCGCCCTTCTCCACCAGCACGAAAAATCGCGTATAGCCGTCTCTGCTGCTAAAAGGTTCATACTTTGCATATATGCCTACTACCGACAAAGATGGCGTGTCAGAGAGTTGTTCGTAAGAAAGATTCTTGCGCTCACGATCTCTCGTTTCCATCCTGTAAGATACAATGCCATACTTGGCAAAGAATGTTTCTCTGTTCCATGACACCATAAGCCTGTTGGTTGTCACAGGCAACTTCAATATCTCTTCTTTTGAAATATGCTCTATCTTTTTAGCCATATCACATCTTATTAAATAATTAACTTTCAATTAAACTTTTAATTTTCAACATAGCATCTCCCTGGACATGCCCATCTTCATCTATCAACCCACAAATCTCATACCTGTCCATCGACTCAAATGGCATCTTGAGCATGTTGATTGTATAAAGCGGACACCCCAGACGATTCTTCTTTTCCTGACGCTTCTCTAAAGTAGGCATATCCCCTTCTCTATCCAAATGCTCAATGGAAGGATTCATATTCTTCACATCAAATGCTACCTTATAGGAACCATCTGGATTGAGAACCACAAAATCAGCCAACTCATAATCCCGATCCTCCAAATGTGCAAACAGCTCTTCACTGCAATCCACATAACGAAGAACAAGCGCCTTGAACGCTTCCTCACCTATCTCTCCGGCATAATCCGCCATCAGAATCTCCGGGTGTAGGATAAGTCCATCCGAACTCCAGCCTGTAGCATATCCGTTCCTTTCGAAATGCTCATGGATAACCTTATTTTTCATCAACACATCCAATCTTACAGATGCAGGAGATACAGGATGCTGGCAGAAAGATCCATCCTCATCTCTTTCCCAATTGCCATAACACTTTCTCAGGAAAGGAACCATCATGGCCTGTTCATCAAGCTCCTGCAAGGAAGCCACCACAGGATTACGGATAATGGCCTGCTTGTAGTACTGATTCATGATTTGAGCCCTCTTGACGTAATAAGGAATCGACAAATCTTCACTCCCATCCTCTAAATTCTCATATTCCACCTCATAAGGATGTGGAGTGAAGAGTAAAGCCTTCTCCCTCATTTTACGCAATTTGCATTGAGCAGCCTGGGAATCATTATGCAGTTTGACCTCTTCAGCAGAAGCATGACTATCAACGCCGATCTCAGTATGCTCCTGAATATAACTGCTCAAAGCCTTGAATTCCTTGGTGTGTGACTTGTCACCCAAATCACCCATAAAGAATTCCGTCATCCCCTCATCATACAGAACGTAGGTAGACAGCGGTTTGTTTTTAGTTCTACATATTCTTCCCACAGCCTGCTCGACCATTGTCTGAGCCCAGGCTGCCTTGTCCATGGCCACAGCATCCTCCCTGAAACGGATACACTTCTTGGAAATTGCCTCTTCCAACCAGTGCCCCACCTGATTCTGAGTCAGCCAACTTCTCTCGTTGAGCATCATGAGCGACATCATAATCCGGTAGAGACCAGCATCAAAAGCCTGCTCCTGGCTATCATCATTGAAAGAGAGATAAGAGGTGGGACTCTGGAGATATACAGCATCCCAGTCCTTCTTCAGTTCATGTTCATCCTCCTCCCAGTTGTCACCCCTCTCATAATCAATACCTTCCGGTATCTTATACTGGAGATTGGCACCCGCCTTGAAACTACCGTAGGCCGTCACCAGCATCACCTTGGAAATGCTGCCATCACTCAATCTCTTCAAAACCTTGTTTTCCACGTCCTTTAAACTGTTGGACATGAACAGATGCTCATTCTGCCAATCAGGTAAACCACTCTCAAAGACATCCTCCATATGATCATCATTTTTCATCTTCTGCTTGTAGGATCCGTCAATCAGACAAGCGATAACGTTCATCTGCTTCTCGTAGGCTTGAGCAGCTCTATTCTGGAAAAAGAGCATACTGTGAATGTCATCATGCCAGTGGAACCAGTGATAAGCCTCGATGAACTGAAAGATACGATAGAACTCAAAAACTGCTTCATCAGCATTGGAAGCCTTACGGAAGATTTCTCTTCTGGTCAGCTTGAACCATCGGTCAACCAGTCCTTCCTCAACAGCATCTTCACAGAACATCTGCTTATATTTCTCAGGTAGGGTCATGTGTTCCTTGCGGCTGTCCTTGAACATATAATGCTCCAGTGGCACTACCTCTACCTGATGACGGCTAGGATACGTAGCTTCAACAAGCTCCTCAAACTTCCTGCTATCCTCTCTGACCAAAAGATGAACTTTCCTGCCCAAAGCCGACATCAGATACTCTATATCAAAGTTACTGATCACAGATTCACTTGAAGCCGTAGCAGAACAGAGTACCACAGCCACCTTGTCAGAAACCACCAGATCATACAGTATTTTCTCAGGCGTGGAGCTAATCTCCCTGCAAGAGAGCCTTACCCGGTGAAGACTGTCTCTTTCATCAAGCTCCTCCTGATATAACCGGCAACCATGCATATAGAAGGAATCGTCCTGAACCTTATATTTCTTGCCATCTACCTTAATGGTCAGATTCTTGCGGTTGGTGTAGTAATCCAGAAGTTGCTGCTCAAAGAACTTCTCTGAAACCACCTCAAAACGAGCCAGGAACGAATGGATTTCACCTTCCACCGTAGGCCACCCCAAGTATTGTTCCCTGTCATCGGTCTCATTTTTGAAAGCATCCTGCCTCTTCAGGAAAGCCTCTCTGACGCAACCACTCAGGAACTTCTTCACCGCCACAGTATTGCTTTCCGAGAGCTTGAGGAACTTATCCAAGGAAATCACCATGTCATACTTCCCAGACAGTTCTTCCTCATTCTCAGCATGAGACAATATGAAATTCTTCTCACCAGCCCGATAGCAAATGAAGGACCGAGCTTGTTCCTCTCCACCACAAATCTCCAACTTAAAGGTGGGACCGGCAAAGAACACACCACGTCGAAAACTGCTCTAATCCTCCGTATCTGCCAGAAAGATGTTCTTGTAAGGCAGTATATCCCCCATCTTCCGCTTCCAATTATCCTGGCAAATTTTCTGAGCCTTCTCCAAACTTTCCTTCAAAAGAGTCCCATCATATCTCTCTGTAAGGGTATCCTTGGCCGACAATAAGCCCAAATACTGCAAATAGCCGTGATATCCCTTGCCATATTTGTTGAAGCCTGCAGACTTTCTGCAAGCCTGACCAATGATGACATCACGCATGGCTACTGCTGCCTGATCAGACTCATCAAACAGGATTAAGGTCTTCTTGTCACAGAAATCCCTGATACAGACACTTTCCGACAAAATAGGATCAATACCAAGCATCGCCTTATGAACGGTCATCAGAAATACCTTCCTGCTGGCGTAGTTAACCTGCGGATAGACACTCTCCAATGAAGGAAAACGGCTCAGTATAGTCTTCACACCCACTTTCTTCACTTCTCCAGTAATAAGCAAATGCTTCTTGTAGTTGGCAAAGAAATCCCTGACAGCATATCTCAGCCGGCTCTCTTCTGCCTGTATCTGCTCTAGCAGAGAAGCATTCTCAGAATCATCTTGTAGTATGGCCACCAAAGCATTCATGCACTTAGCCAATTTCTCAACCTGCGCTAATCTGTTTTCCAACACAGCCACAGAAACCTTCTTCTTCCGCTGCTGCTCTATCTGATATCCCATTTCGTCCAGCAATTCCTGAAGACTTCCGGACCTTACTGCCTTCAAGATAACCTCCGTGTTGTTCTCTATTACAAGCTTCTCACTCAGCTTAAGACAACCAGGCTGATCGATAAACTTCTCAATCTCGCGATTCATACCCTCTATGAGCTTGTTCTGAACACACAGAATGATGATGCGCTCAAAATGCTTGGGATAATATTCACAGGTGAGTTTACCAATGGTATATGACTTGCCACCACCAGTTGCCAAGTCACAGATGTAAAGCCCAGGATGAACATAATGCTTGAATATCTCCTCCACATGGGCACTCAGTTCTTGCTTTTTATCTTTCATACAAAATATTTTTAAATCGTCCACAAAATTACGAGCTTTCTGTGCAGTGTATCTGCACAGAAACAAAAAAAGCCACCAGATGACTCTGATGGCTACCGATTTGAGATATAAACTAACTATCCTAACTTTGCTCATTACTATGCTTGCGAGAGAAGTATGGAAGGCTATCTGAAGCCTTGAATACCACCTTGTCACGAGCTGCAATGGTAATCTTCTCGCCTGTTGCAGGATTAACACCCTGGCGTTCCGCTACATGCTTGATGGAGAAACGGCCGAAATCAGGGATGGAAATCTCTCCATCTCCCTCCACGATGTTATCAGCCATCACACCCATCAGAGCGTTAAAGAACTTGGAGGCATCAGTCTTTGTGATGCCAGCCTTCTCAGCAAATGCTGCTACAATCTGTGTCTTATTCATTATTCTTACTTTTAAAAAATGGTGTGCAAAAATACTAAAAACCAATGAATTGAGCAAACAATTTGGTTAAAAAATAACCACTACTCACAAATCCCTACTACTAAATAGGGAAAATCCACCTTCCATTTAGAGTATCTCCCTTTGTCATCCCACTAAATCGCCACATCTTTGCAACCGTAATCAAGAGACTGAAGATATCTCGATGATACAGTAGAAGTAATTAGAATAGTATCAATTTTGCCTGTATCTTTTTCTTGCCGTAATAACCAAGGAATAATCTAAAAAGTTACCCAAATATTTTATCTCCGAAGCGGGAGATTAATTTCTGTTTAAAATCGTTTGGGAAATTGCAATCCCTAAACGCATCTTTATCAATGCTGACAACACCATCTGGAATAACAATACTCTTTAAAGATTCACAACCGATGAATGCCCCTTCTCCAATACTAGTTACACCATCAGGAATAACAACGCTACTCAAAGAAGTGCAACTCAGAAATGCACCCACAGCAATATGAGTTACACTATTAGAAATAACTAGGCTCTTCAAAGATCTACAACCACTAAATGCATAATCCCCAATGCTGGTAACACTGTCAGGAATGACGAGACTCTCCAAAGATTCAGCCATATTAAATGCCCAATCCCCTATGCTAATTAGACACTTTGAAAGAACGAGACTATTCAAAGAAAAGCAATATTCAAACGCTCTATTTCCTATACAAGTCACACTGTCCGGAATAACAATACTCTTCAAAGATTCGCAACCACTAAATGCACCACTCCCAATGCTAGTTACGCCGTCAGGAATTACAATACTCTTCAAGGATTTGCAACCACTAAATGCCATTTTCTCAATACTGGTGACGCCACCAGGAATGACAAAGTTCTCCAAAGATTCGCAAGTACAAAAAGCACCATCCCCTATGCTGGTTACACCATCAGGAATAACAAGACTCTTCAAAGATGAGCAATAACAAAATGCCAATGTATCTATGCTTGTCACACTGTCAGGAATAACAAGACTCTTCAAAGAACGGCAATGCTGGAATACACAAAATCCAATGCTAGTAATACTATTTGGAAGAACAATATTCTTCAATGATTCGCAGTGACTAAATGCACCATCTCCTATACTGACAACACTATCTGGAATGACGAGGCTCGTCAAAGATTCGCAACCGGAAAATGCATCTCCCCCAATGCTGGTAACATAGTCCGGAATGACATATGATGTAATGTCTTTGTCTCTAAACGAGATAATTGTACTTTTGTCTTTGTTAAACAACACACCATCTTCAAAGATAAAATTCGGAGACAAACATTTCGCTTCTCCATTCCACTTGCAAAAGAGATTACCATTAATGCTGACAACACTTTCCGGAAGAACGAGATTCTTCAACGAACCACAATAGGCAAATGCACCATTTCCAATGCTGGTAACACCGTCTGGAATAACAAGACTAGCCAGAGAAGAACAACCAAAAAATGTTTCATCCCCAATGCTTGTAATACCATCTGGAAGAACAATACTCTTCAAAGAAGAACAACCCTCAAATGCACTTTCCCCAATGCTAGTAACACTATTAGGAATAACAAGGCTACGCAAAGATTTACAGTCTTCAAATGCCCTGTCACAAATAATCTTTGTCCCCTCTTTTATGGCATAAGTACCCTTAAGCTTTTGTGGAACTTTCAATAGTTTTCTTCCATCTTTGCTGTATTTCACGCCAAATTCATCTGTAATGGCCTCATTTAACTCTGCTTTCGTTGCTTCTGTTGACATATCCTCTACTTTCAACTGAGAAGCACCCAGAGAATCACCATTCACCCAATCCATCAACAGTACCGGATATTTCTCCTCTTTACCTTGACTCAGAACCAGGAGTTCCTTCTCCAGATACTTCATAGAACTACTGTTGGAAGACGTATCAGCACATCCTTTCTGAGCTTTCGTAAAACACTTGAGAGCATAACATTTCCCGGTAGTCTTGTCCTGCATCTTGAATACCACGGAAGAATCACCACTGATATGATAGGGTTCTCCATGACCATCTAATACGACAGAAAGGTGAGACAACTTGTCAAGATTATTACCGGCATCTTGAATAGCCTTCATATATTCTAATAGGGTTGGATACTGCATAGCTTTTACAATTAATGATTCATATAGCCGTATGAATATACGACATGGCAAAAGTACACATTAAATTTCAAACCAACAAAAGAAACAGCAGAAAACTTATAGAATAGTGCCCAAAAACAAGTTTTTTGCCTCTTTCCTAAATTGGCACTATCATAAATAATAAGAGGGTGTGTCATAAGTCTGTGACGCACCCTTTTTTTTGTGTGTTTCTGTATATTCTAGTTGAATCGTAGTCTTTCTTCACAAAGGGAATCTTATTATATTGTATAGAAACTTTACTTTTCTTGTTTTATCGATAACAAAACAGCCCCAAAGCTCACAAAAGGGCATAATTGTCCCAGACGGTAAAACTGTCCAAATTGAGTTTTATCGTTTTATCCCCAAATATTTCTTCAAATTGAATCCTATACCGAACAACCCTATGTCCATGTAAACTTTGTCCTTTCCGAAATGCCTGAATCGCTTATAATGCATATCTGCCTTCATCTGCCCAAATACAGCTTCCGGCTCTATCGGTCGCTGGCTTCTGTGTTTCAAGCCCTCTTCAGACGTTAGTAGCAGGAAGGCTTCCTTTTTATATGCATTCAGTTTATGGTTGACATATATGGTTCTGTTGCCTTTGGATTTCTTGCAGAGACTTCCAAGCGGACATCCATCACATCGTTGTGCTCTATATAATGTAATGACAGACACATAGCCGGAGTCACTTTTCGTTTGCCGTTGTCCACAAGGTTCCATGTGTTGTCCCATGGGGCAGACATAATAGTCATCATCCCTGTTGTAGTAGAAGTTCGCTTGGTTGAAGGCATCCTCCTTGAAAGGCTTATGCTGTTCCTTGTGAAACCAGTTGTACTTTACATAACCCATCATCTCTTCCATCTCTAGGTACTCGTAGTTCTCCTCCGAACCATACCCTGAGTCTGCGGTGACGCTCTTGGATTGCTTTCCATATCTTTTCTTGTACTTATCCAAAAAAGGCTTGAAGGTCAGGGTGTCTGTTGGATTGGGATAAAGGGCGAAATTCGTCCAATATTGATTCTCTGTCGCAATTTGAAGGTTATAGGCAGGCTTTGTCTGCCCATTGTTCATGGCATCTTCCTTGAGGCGCATGAAGGTCGCATCGGGATCAGTCTTGGAGTAACTGTTTCTCTCGCCCAGTATATCCAGTGATTTTTCATACTCGCGCAGTTTGTCCGAGGCTTTGAACAAGTGATCTATCTGAGTATTTAGCTTTTGCTTCTCTCTTCCTGTAAGCTTTGCCTTAGGAAGGTTCTTCACTTGCCTCTCACACAAACGTGCACTTCTCTCTACATCCTTGGCGGAAGTGGCTGGCTCGCTGTCTTCTTCCCTAATGTCACTCCCGCCATTCAGGCGAATTTGTTCTTTTATCTGAGCCAATGCAGCAGATGTCTTTTCCAAGAGCTTAGCCCTGTTCTTTTCCACGGTCTTCTTCCATACAAACGTGTACTTGTTTGCTTTCGACTCTATCTTAGTGCCATCAACATATTGTTCCTCCAGACTAATCACGCCCTTTTCAGCCAATATGGAGACGACCGCATCAAAATAGAAGTCGATGCATTTTATCATATGATTGGTTCTAAAGCGGTTGATGGTCGCGAAAGACAGTCGCTTGCCTCCACAAATCCACATATAGCGAACATCGTATTTAAGTGCGTCCGCTATGCCACGACAGGAATAAACGCCATTGATATAGGCAAAAACAACTAAACTTAGAAGCATCTTCGGACTATAAGGAGGAGCACCAATCCCATCATAGGTATCCATGAGAGGGTTGATGTCCATACTGCGAACAATACGATCCACCATACGAACTTTGCTGTCTTTTGGCACATAATCATCGAAAGAGTTAGGAAAAAAGCTCAATTCGTGCCGAGTTTCAGATTTTATTTGTATCTTTGCCATACTTAAAGAAGTTTTCTGCAAAGATACAAATCTTTTGCGGAAAGGCAAAGCCCGAGCTTGTGAAAGTTTGGGCTTTGTTGTAAATAAAAATGTTTTTTAAAGATTTCGTATCTGTGAAAAGGCAAAAAATAAAAAGGGGTGCGCCACAGACTTATGACACACCCTCTCATAAAGAAAGTATATTTCCGAACTATTGTTAACAGTCTTTCCTAAATGAAGTTTTCTTGTATTGGATGAGATATTTTTTCTGTGCTAGACCCTCGTAAAGCATACTTGTGAGTTTCAAATTTATATCTCCACATGACAAGTCCAAAATCCAAACCTTTTTTCTTAGCTTGTAATTTAAGATGATGAACTATATCATTTACTCCTATTCCCTTAGAACTTGTATTCATAATGTCTTTCCAGACATTAGGAGCAATTAGAATATCTTCAGCAAACTTGTTAGCTTCTTCTTCCTTTTGGTCTGTAGAATATGCTCCATCTGAAATATAAGCAACATTTGTATTGGGCTTAAGATGTAACTCTATATGTCCTAACTCATGAATGATATTGAATATCAACTTGCAAATATCATTGTAACGATGAGTTGTAACGATAGCCGGATAACCATCTACCCAAGAAGAATAGGCATCTATTGGAGCTTTTTCGAGTTTAGACACAAAAGAGTAAGAGATACCATATTTAAATAATATCTCTTTTGTTTGTTCTTCTGTAATCCTATTGTTATGTGCAGCAGAAGCTATTTCCATAGCAGCCTTACGGGCATTACCCATCTCATACCCATGAGTAGGTCTGTTATGCTTAGCTGACACGTAAGCCAGAACTTGCCATGTCCTAAGATTTTTCTCGTCAGTCTCTACCTTTGTACTCTTTTTGAAATTACCATTGTAAGCAGACTGGAAAGTTGGAATCTGAGATGGCTCCATTCCAAATATTTGTCTCAATGCATCCAATTTCTCTTGAACAAACAAAGAAGATCTAATCTTCAGTTTAGCATACAGTTCTTTCATGTTCAAAAGACTGGACAACATGTATTCTTGATCAATAGAAGCCAGCTCTTTTTCATTACGAAGTTCTATAGCAACTACATCCTTATCGTATTCAGCTTGCAGATTAAGCCAAAAAGATGATTTTATACCTAAAGCCTTTTCTAACTTGACAGCTAGAGCAGAAGTGATAGTTTCTTTTTCCCTTAACATTCTGCTAACGTTGGAGGCTTGCATTCCCAAGCGTTCTGCCAATTCTTTTTGTGACATTCCTCTTTCCTTGATTTCATCCTTAATGATTTCTGTAGGATGAGTAGCCATGAAAGGAACTTGGTTGTCAATTCTACTTGTCTCCATAATGTTCGCTTATTGTAATTAATTTAATGACTATACCTTCCTCATGTTCTGTGAACAAAAGGCGATATTTAGACTTGTATCCTATTCTGACACTACTGTAACCAAGCAAATCTCCAACAAGAGGTTCGTAATGCAAAGAACCAATGTCTTTCAATTCGGAAACATTGTCCACCATTTTCATTTTCTTTAAAACCTTAGCTAAGTCGGTTTTAAAAGATGCATTACTACTCAATTTCTTGTAAAGACGATTAGTTGTGCAGTGACCTCTTAAGATTAAGTCTGACAATTCAATATCTTCACACTCTATTTTCAACATAAAATGCTCATTTTGGGTACAAAGATAAGTAAAAAATATCAAATATGATAATTTTTAGGGATAAAAATACTTATTATTCCTTATTTTTGAACACTTTATACATTTTTTTGCTGATTTCCATAACTCTTTTGCTAAACAACGGGTACTATGCTAAAAGCCACATTGTGCAAGCAATGAATTTAAAATAAGATGATTCTAGGCTCCCCAAAACCTCCTAAACTACCTTAAAATGCAGGAAAAAGTTAAATGATCGTTGCTACGCAAATAGATTGCGGAGTTATTTGCTATCTTTGCAACAGAATTTAAAAAGAATAGCTTATGCCAGCAAACAAGAATGCCCTGATAAGGTACAAGACAATAGATAATTGCCTGAGAAACAAGTATCGCCGATGGACCATCGACAACCTGGTGGATGCTTGCAGCGATGCCCTCTATGACATGGAAGGCATCTCAAAAGGTGTGTCTTTGAGAACCGTACAGGCAGACCTGCAGATCATGCGTAGTGACAAGCTGGGCTACAATGCCCCTATAGAGGTGTATGATGGCAAATACTACCGCTATGCAGACCCCAACTATTCCATCTTCGACATGCCTCTGTCTGAAAACGACTATGAGATCATGAAAGAAGCCGTAGAAATGCTCAAGCAGCTGGAGGACTTTGACCACTTCTCGGAAATGGCAGACATCTATTATGAAGAGCCTTTCCATTTCGGAGAAGGCGACAATTGAAGACAACAATTAAAAAGAAGAAAGAAATGAAAGAACAGAATAATAATCAACCAGAGCAGAACGCCATCCGGGAAAGAATTAGCAAACACCTTCGGGAAATCGAGGAGCAACACCACATCAAGATACTGTATGCCGTAGAATCCGGCAGTAGGGCATGGGGCTTCTCATCTCCTGACAGCGATTGGGATGTACGCTTCATCTATGTCCATGAACCAGAGTGGTACTTCCATATCGAAGAGCAAAAGGATACCATCGAGCAGATGTTCCCTGATGAAACAGACATGTCCGGCTGGGATCTGAAGAAAGCCCTGCGCCTCTTCAAAAGTTCCAACCCTTCACTCTTTGAATGGCTCCACTCTCCTATCATCTACCAAATGGACGAAACGTTCATCAACGAGATCCGCCAAATGGAAACCCAATATTTCCTTAAGGAGAAAGCCATGTTCCACTACAACCATATCTACAAGAAGCATAATGACAGATACATCAAGGACTATGGACTGCCATTGAAGAGATTCCTCTACTACCTCAGAGGTATCCTTGTTTGTAAATGGTTATCTGACAAAGGCACCATCCCTCCTGTAAGATTCACAGAACTGGTGAATGCCACTGTAGAGGATACTGACATGAAAGCAAAGATCGCTCACCTGCTGGAACTCAAAAAGAGAAGCAACGAACATAACCTGGAACCAGTAGATGAGCAGCTCTTCGCTTGGGCATAGGAATGGGCAGAGTTCTACAACCAAAAGGTTGAGCAACTTCACCCTGAGAAAAAGACCAGTCATGATGACAAGCTCAACATGCTGATGTACGATACAGTAAACAGAATGGCAACGGCGATATCCAACGCCACATCTGTACTGCTGCTCAAATTGTAAAATGCAAAAAGGCTCAAAGCCACATTCCTGAAGGTAAACAGAAATGTGGTTTTGAGCCTTCTTGTTAACCTGAAACCTAAAAGCAACCAGATCTGAACAACAGGTAAATTGGAATACCTGAATTATTGAGCAATGAAAGGCTGCTAAGACAGATGTCTGTTGCCGTTAAAGCGTTGCATTGCATTACCAAATTCCTTGATGGATAATGCAAAGAACAGAAATACAGCTACTATTGACGCTAAAAAACACCAATTTTCATAATCTTTTATAATAATTCTATTTGTAGGTAATGAGTCTCTGCCCGGTCTCCCATCCACCTTTACGGTTGAGCATGTCCGGTTCATACCATTTGTTGAAAACCACATAGTCACGCTTTGGCTGACGGACGATCACAGCGTTGAACTGTACATTGGTATGGGTCTTTCTCCCCCGGAACGGAATATACTGTCCCTGATAGGAATGAAGCCCGGACACAAAGGTTCCACCGCTATTCTGGTCAATGCCCACACTTGTAATGATGATGGTGTTGTGCACATACGTCTTACCATCGAAGCAGGAACCATAGTAGTTCCTGCAGAATATTTCCAATACATACTTGCAGTCTGCTGCCGAGAGCTGCGCCTTGCATATCCCCACATACAGGATAGCAAGAAGAAACAAAATTATCTTCTTCATATTTAAGTAATCCGGGTTTATCTCCAGGGCATCGCACAGGGCTATCACTATGCCACTTTTAGGCAGCATCACTCCTTTTTCATACTTGAATAGAGTTTGCCTGGTGATAATGTTGCCCATCATATCACATAGCTGCTGCATAGACAATCCTCGCATTAATCGAGCGTTATGCAATCTTTCTGCAAAGCTTTTCTTTAAGTCCATTATATTATTATTTTGGAATAGTTACCTTTTGGCAAGAAGATTCTTACTAAGAGCCTTCTAACTTATTAGTTACTAATATTTGTTCCATAATCTTCTCCTTTTAAACGTTTAAAGTCTTTTTGAATATACAAAGATACATGATCCCCCTCACATCGCCAAACTTCTTGCATTATTTTAACGCAAACGATACGTAAACACTTAGAACAACAAGCTTGCTTGATTGTTATGCAGAGGACAATTTTATCCTAGAAGACCAGGAAGGCAATGAACTTGATTTCCTCCTTAATAGCATTCCATTCTCATACAGTAGATCATTTCAGATGGATGGTCTGTATTTTCCCCGTAATATCAGTTACCACAGCGATCCCCCCATCACGAATCTCCACCTTCTCATATTTGGCATCAACTATCACCTTGCCTTTTACTGTCATAACACCCCAATGCCTGGGAATCTGTTCAAAGGCGCAATAGGCACCGACTGGTTGCGCTATACTATGGTAGAGAGGTGGCACGATAACTTTACCATCTACCTTCACACCCCATTTCTTTCCTGCTTGATATAATTCTACATGCCCTGCCTCCGACTTCTCTTGCATCAGCAATAACTCCTGTTCCTCTTACTTTTTCCTGCGCTGCATTTCCATGTCATAAACTTGCTTACCAAGCCGAGGCATCGCAACCATCAAATTCTCGCTTTCTGTTTTGGGTTGATTGCAACCTATATAGGTCTTTTTCAAGCTGGAGTCAACGAAGTAATAATCCTCATGGCTGTCCATGACCACTATGCCACTGTCGTATAGGTCGGCGCACAGCCAATATACATGAGTATGGTCGCCACGTAAAAAACAAACCTTTTCACTGTTTTCTTTATGCATTCGCATAGAGCCGCCATCCTCCTCTTTATATATCCATTCCTGACAACCACTGGCTGTAGAGCGTTGAAAGTTGTAGATTAAATAATATCCATAATTCCATAGGTCATATTGGGGAGGGCGAAAAGGTAAAGCAAAGTACTCGTAGGTACGAGATCTGAAGAGACCATTATATTCGACGAACTCCCATTTATTGATGGTGATTACCTCGGGAGCATCTTTCGCATGAATGTCCTCGTCTATGACAGCTCTTGCCAAGAGGTCGTAGTAACATACAGTCTTTCTGCGAGGTCGGTAGGATAAGATATTACCTTGCAAGAACTTCATGTCATAATAGTTGCCTGGTTCTATCACCTGTTCGCCTTGTCGGTTCACTACCGTCATCTTTCCATCAGGCAGCTTGATGATGGCAAACTCCCCTTTGCTATCTACAAACTCACGATACTGTATCCTTTGGAGCAATTCTTCATGGCTCATCACCATCATCATTTCCGAGTCTGGATGAATCTGAATATCGTCTTGCTTTTCGTTCACCAGGAAAAACTCTCTATCCTTTGGAGTCTCCTTTCTCTTGCCAACTTTCAGCTTTCCCTCGAACATAGCATTCCAGTTCCATACTTGCGAAGGTAACCCGAACACCCGATATAGTCCTACATTATCTATAATTACGCAGTTCTTCTTTCCCTTAGCCACTCGCAATCCTCGTCCCACCATCTGCAGATACTTGGCAAGTGACAGCGTTGGTCGAGCCAACTGTACAAACTCCACATCCGGGCAGTCAAATCCCTCCGAGAAGATGTCCACATTCACCAGCACTTGGATGTCACCTTTCTTGAAGGCTTCAATGTCTTGCTGTCTTTCTACTGCAGGTGTCTTCGAGTCTATGGCTATGGATTTCACGCCATTTTCCTGATACAGCTTTGTGATTTTCTGGGCATGACTGATATTGATAGCATACACGATGCCCTTTCTGTCTCTGCCAAATTCTTCCAAACTCTGATAGAGCCTTTCGATACTCGGTTTCTTATTCAGCAACATATCCATTTCCTTGTTCTGGTAGTCACCATCAGCCCCTCGCTTCTGCAAGGAATCGATGAGCCGTTGCGTCACACCATCCGATTTGATGCTCACGAAATCGTATGTCGCCAATCTTCCCTTGCTGATAAACTCAGGAACACTCCACGACTGCACCAAGATATCAAACAAATCAGTAAATCCCTTACCATTTAATCGGCAAGGTGTAGCCGTCAGTCCCAGGAACTTAGCATTCGGGAATCTCTCCCACATCTCCTTATAGGTCTTGGCAAGGGCATGGTGCGCCTCGTCAATCACTATCATTCCCGGTTCTTCCTCTATCTCGTCATAGTGTCTCATCAGCCACTGAATGGACATCGCCTTGACGGATGACAATAGGGAAGAGGTGTTTGATGCGTAATAAGAATGGAACTTTCTTACGGTTTCGTCTATCTGCGACACCAGCTCTCTTCTATGGGCTACAATCCATACTTTCTCCATTGGATTGTTGCTCACAAAAGAGTCTATGACTGCTGTTAACAGGTATGTCTTACCTGTCCCGTTGGCATTTGTGCCATCACGGACCGGTGAAGGCGCAACTCACCTTCAATGCGCCCCTTCATATCCTCCTGATAATCATAAAGTTTGATTTTCATCACCCAATAGAATTATTTAAGCGTTTCATTCATTTTGCTCCAGTCTCTGTTCATCAGTTCCTCTATCATGCCATAAATCTTTTTAGCATATCTCGTTCTGGCATGATTGTCATAGAGCGTTCCACTCAGGATACTTTCATAAAATAGGATGACAAGGCTTTCAGCCTGACACCTGAACCTCCTATATTGCCTTTCATCATACTCCTTGTTGTGCCAGTAGTAGGCACCCGCCCAATTACGCTGATGATCATTCAAAATCTCTGAGGAAAGGAAAACATACTTAATCAAAGTAGCCTTCCTAACCTTCATCAATTCGTTTATCTTGCTGTGGAACACCAAAAAGGCATTGAATGACATGCCCTCCATGACGGTTTTCAATTCAGCACTCTTTTTCTTGACAAGAACCTGATCTGCCTCCACCTTCGCAGCAATCTCATTCTCCTGCTTGATCTGTTCTTCCAGATAGGTAGTGTCCCATTTCCTCCAGATGAGCTTCCTGATATAGACGTCCAGTTCCAAGGCCAACTTACCTTCCAGAGTCTCCTTCACCTGAAATTTCTCATCCAATAATAAGTCGCGCATCTTCGATAACAACTGATAAACTGTTGAAGAAATCAACTCCCGCTCAGCAGCAGCATCTTCTCCAGCAATTACCTTCTCACCCAAGCAAGCAATATTCTTCTCCAATTCCCCCAACTCATCGGAAGAAAAGAACCCAAATTGCTCCAACTTGCTCATCATGCCATGAATTTCAAAATACAAGGCATTGCAAAATGTGACAAAATCCATGTCTTTCAGCGACTTCATGAAGATAGGAAGATAGCAGATGACAGGATAAACCTCCATACTCTGAGGCATCTCCATTTCCTTCGGCAAGTCCACCCCCGAAGCCTTGCCATCCTCTCTTGCTGTCGATATGATCTCGCCCGTCTCAGGATTTCGGGCATCCAGATAATTGCCGAAGTCAAAGTTCTTGTCTATCTCGTCAATACCAGTCAACTCCTTCAGCAATATCTTCGGCTGCTTGGCATCGCTCTTCATGATTTCCTTGAACACGTCCACGCTTGCCATGCACAGATTACCCACGGCAGAGGCAAAGGGCACGTTCATCAGCAGATTGCCATGCAACAGGTCATCGAACTTTTCTCCATAGATGCGCATGGAGATATACCATTCCTTGGGATTACCCTCAAAGCCGATGGAGGAGATATGAATGTCCTCAGCCGTATCGGTATGCTGTCCATACAGACTGCTGATGACAGGATATTTCTTCCGAAAATGTTTCTTGATGATGCGCTCAAAACGGTCATAACCATTCTCAGCAAAATCAAGTACATGCGCCCATCGGCAACATGCCATGATATATCCGTCATGGTTCAGGAAGTTCATGTTGAAGTACTGGTGTTCGTTGATTCTCACCGTCACTTCCAACTGCTTGTTGGTCTTTTTGTTGAACGCAAACGTGCCTTCAGACGGAAAATCCAAAGGCACGCTGGTTGTGAACACTGGTAAAATTATAGGTGCTTCTCTCATTGTTTCTGTTTCATTATTGGCGTAGTTGATGATTTACAGGAGTGATTTCTCCATGTCGTTTGGCTCACGAGTCACAGCCATCGGCTCTCCTTCAAATGGTATCTCAGGCATCAAGTCCATCAACTTCTTCTTCATGCCTCGATGATTGGGGTATTGTCCTGCCGTCTCTTTGATATAGCGGCATACCTCCTGTCGTTTCTCCTCGTTGTTCCATATCTTGACAGCTTCCACCAGGGCTTGATAGCTGTCGAATATCAGTTTACCGATACGTCTTTTGTTTTCGCCTACCAGTTCTTGTATGTCATCTCGGTTGATGAGCAGTGGTATATGCTTGCACAGCGCCATGGCGATGCCATAGGCAGCATCAGGCCTGTTCTTGGCCAAAATCTGTGGGATGGATTTCTTGTGCCATCGTTCCAACAGTCGCAGCTGAGCCATAAAGTCATCATTGTCTCTTGGCTCAAAGCTTACTTCCTGCATCAGATATTTGGAGTATTCCTCGTCATTGTCTACGCTCAGCCCTTTGGGAATATAGTTGATTCTCGGTCACTCCATCTTGGCGCGATAACGTTGCTTCTCCATAGACCGTTTTCTCTTCTCGTCCCATTTAATGCGCAACAGCTTCTCTTCCCTTATCTGAGTTCAATATCTCTGAATTCAGGTGTATTCATCACCTCTGCCTTCAGATGCATCTTGATGACTTTTGTCAGATACCGTCGCCATGCCTCCTTGTTCTCTTCGGTAACAAATGGCGGTCATTGCTCTCCGTAGAAGGTATGCCATGTGAATGGCTCAAAGTCGAGGTGCCAGAGGAATGATTTGTGTTGGGTGTTGTTTGGCTCCATAATTTTTATCTGTTCAAAATATCAATGGTAAATTTAGCAAAACAACGATGGCTATTCTGCATATATCTTTGATTGAAAATATCCTCTTTCACTTCCTTTTCTGCCCGGTGTAGGCATTTAGCAATCTGTGCAATCTGACTCCTTGAATAGTTCTTTTTAAGTTTCTCCAATCGCAACGCTTCAATTTTGTGATAATCATATCGCTCTTGCAAGTGAAAAAAATCAACATATCTGTCATAAGGGTATTTTGCAACAAAATAAATGAAATCCTTGCGCGGACTTATTAAGTGACCTAACTTAACTTTAATCCTTTTGTGTAAATCAAAAGCAAAGGACGAAGGACTAAGAAATTTCAGTTCATTAAGATTCACATATGGTAAGTCTTCACGTTTTATTCGCTCGTTGCAAACAGGACATGAAGGAACGAAATTGAATAATGACAACGCTACAGGAGGACATTTTCCTTTTGGCAAAAAGTGGTCTATATCAAATTGTCTTTTGGCTACACCTTTACCAGTTTCTGTATATACATTGATATAAGCCATATCACAATAATGGCATGTATAAATCTTTAGTCCATCAGCATGCTTCTTAAAAAATGCGGAAATTTTGGAATCGTATTTATTCGTATACTTGAAAATCTCATGTAAGTCATGTAAACTTTTAGATGTAATTCTCTTTTTGGAACAAACTCGAAGAAATGCCTCATAGAATAATGCCAAGTCTTCGAAATCCATAGTCAATAAGTCAGCAACAGAATTATTCAATGCTCTGACACATCTGTATTTGCGTTTCCAATTCTCCCATTTTGATTCGAGTCCAAGTCTTTTTCTTCCTCGTTTCGTAACTTTATCTGCTAAATCAGTAGCGAAAAGGCCTATATAGTCATTGACTAAATCTGCAAATTCTTTACTCCCTTTGGATGGATATTCAATTGGTTTCATTCTTCGTTGTCATAAAAATCCACTAACTCATCATACATTTCCCTAAGTTCCCTCTGAAGATACTCTTCACCAATGATACTGGTAACATAATTAAATTTGGATTTCTGCTTCTCGAAAGCTTTATTCAGTTCCATATCATCAATATGCAATTCTTGCTTGTTTTCGTTATCTCTTAGCGATTCTTGATACCTTCTGTGCTTGAAATAAAACTCAACAACTTCATTGATACATGATTGAGCTATTTCACCCATTGTCCCTTGCAAAAAGAAAGATTCACTTAGCATGTCAACAATATTAGCTCCAAATGTTTGCCCACGTTGTTTTTCACATTCTCCTTTTTGCAGACATAGGATGTTGCTTCGCGGTATATCACTCAGCACAAATGGTGAATGAGTAACTAAAGTTATATTGATGTCATAAATATTTTTAAGATGTACTGAGTTGATTGAACTCAGCAGAAGTTCCACAAATTTACGTTGTAAATCCGGATGATAATACAGTTCAACTTCATCCATAAGCATACATACGTGATGATACTTAAGAAATGACAAATGTTCTTTTTCTATGGAATCATCTTGTACTGTTGAGTCTATGTTGACCAGATGATACAACACATTCCCTAACGTATAGGCAATTTGCCTTTCTCCAGAACTTAATCCGGTAAATGGTATCAGCCCAACAGACTTGGATTTACTCTCAAACGCCTTCTTGTCATCACGTTTTACAATCATCAATGTAACTTCTGCAATAGGTGGAGGTAATAGGTCTTCCTTTTGAAATTTGAAATCAGTAGTTGGTTTATCACATTTCTTTTCACTTTCGTAAAAGAACCTACCTTCATTTGTTTTTATGAATCCATCTACGTCATTGGCAAGAACGACTCCCGTACGAATAGCATAATACTCTTCTGTATCTAGAAATACCAAGAAAGCTAATTGTTGACGAAGTTTCTTCGTCCTATGAGTCTGGTCATGGAGTAAATCGTGTATATAACGTTTTATCTTCTTTTCATCATATCTGTCACCAATTAACCACTCCCAATCTCTTTCGTATGGTTTATATGTTTGAATAATCTTCAATGTCTTGTATGCCACATATTCCCATGCCTGTCGTTTTAAATTAGGCAAGGTCTCAATATCTTCTTTAAGAATGAGGCGCATCTGTTTTGCCCAAAACTTACAAATCGGATTTACCATAGAAACAAATCTTTGTTTCAGGTATTCTTTCTCGTCTTTATTCTTATTTGCAGAGAGAAGTTTGCCTAAATAAAGTTCTTCGAATCCCTCATATTCATTTTCTTCCTTATATTTAAACGTGAAACCTACAACCTCATATGTATTATTGATGATTCGCAAAGGGAATTCGCGAATACTCTTTCCTTCTTCATCCGTTTTTGGGACTTCGTAAAACGCAAGATTTACAAGATTATTCTTCCCAAGCATGTTTTCCTTGCTTGCATTGATATAGCCCTCTTCACGCATGGGATGAACTACAACAGGAGTTTGATAGCCATCATTCTTGTGAAACACCCCTTTGAGCCAAAAATAATCCTCGTTCTTCAAATGTTCGATATCGCCATATAACCTTTCTAGTTTTGCAACAGACGTTCTCTCACTTTCATAATCTCTATAATTAAAAGCATAGAGAGAATAATTGCTTACAATGGTGTAAAACCATCCACTTAGATAAGCATGTTTGCCATTTTGGTATTTCAATGGTTCATCAACATCTCCCTCTGATTGTTCTTCAAGTATTTTGATAGTGTCACAATGGTTATTCTCGTCAACAGTTGATATACAGACATTTCTACCTTTTACGGTAAGAACTTTTACCTCATGGTCCAAATAGACGGCAACCGAAGCATACACATGGTCAATGTAATGAAGATGCTGGGCGCTCGAATAATTGAATGTTTCACCCAAAATAGCAGCCGAAAGATTGTTGAGAGTCCTCAATATCATGTCTATAATGGTACTTTTGCCAGTACCATTTTGACCTACAATGGCACTTATACTCACTTTCACTCCATGGTCTGGTGAGTATAGCAGAAATTCGGAATCAAAAGCATCCTCTCGAATTGCTACATTAAAACCATTCTCAACATCGCCTGATATAGAAAAGCCTTCATTGATATACAGCCAATCTTCACGACCATACAGGGACTTTTGCATCATTTTTGCATGGTAAATAGCATTCTCTTCATTGGGAGAATACAATTTCAGCCCAACCAATTTTAATCCACGAGAAGCCATTCCTTCATTACAATCCTCCTTAGAATTTGGTTTCATCCAAGGGCGTTCTATATTTATCATGTCAATATCTTTCATGAGCCATGTTTGTCATATTCAGCGTGCATAACAAAATTGCACAAATATATGATGGCGCATCTAACAAGTTGCGCCAACCTAATAGTATTGAGTTCCAATTCTTGTTTCGAAATGGTTAATTGGTATTCAGTATGGGACATTGGCTCGTCCTTAATAATTATCGACTTATGCTCCATATAATTGCGTAGCATTTTCAAGTCCTTTGTTTGTTCATCAACAACATACCAATCCGTTTTCATTCCATAAACATCCAACTTGATGTTATACAAGCCTAATAAAGGCATATTCTGTGAATGTGCCAAGATTTCTTGTCGAATATCTCCATTCTTACAATTCCATATTTTGGCAAAATCTACCTCATAGGATTTTAATTTAATATCAAGATAATTGGATAAGAACATGGCTATCTTGTCGAATATGAAATAAAAGTTCTTATATGCCATTTTCAGCATCTCCATATTCACACTGTTCTTATCCTCATTTATGATAGAATATAGAATCTTCCTGGTGCTGATGAAACTACCTTTGATTTCTTCAAAGGTGCTTTCATAAAGAGCTTTTTTCTCTGGGGTGTCAACTATGACAGGAAGTTTCACATTATCACATAGTGACAGCATAGAATCAGGTTCAACATCATTAAAACGATTGATTCTTAAATAATGATGACATATCCATTTCTCGTATTCACCATCTTGGATATTGTTATAATCAACTAAAGGTGCATCCAATGAAGGAGAGGGCCATGAACAAATCTGTCTGAAATAAGGTGAAAGACTATCATAAAACTGTTGGTACTTTCTTATTATCTGCTGAGCTTTTCTTACAATAAATGGTTCTTCGTCAGTCCAAAAGCTATGCATGTTAGCATAGGCAAAACCTTGATTTCTCTCTACTTCCTGCGTATTGCAAGTATCCAACAAAGCCATTCTGTAGTATTGTTGAGCTTCGCAGAATCTTCCAAGATGATCATATGCATTAGCTAAACACAAATAAGCACGGCATGATGTTCTGAAAGCATTAGGATACAATGCTGCCCATTTTTCTTTTTTCACACGAGTAATCAAATATTGTACATTATGGTAGTAGCTTACTTCCTTATAGACATATTCGTTATTATAGTATGCCTTTCTGAAATCCAATTCCCGGCTTTTCAGAATTCCATAAGCATCTCCAAGAACACAATACCCTATCAACTGATTAAACAGACTTTCTTTTGCCCAGTCTGTTTGTTCAATCTTCGATAATTCAGCCATGAATGTTTCTCTGTCAACGGCTTTATTATTAAACAAATCAACCAATAGAGCAAACTTATTTATCTGTTCTGTTCTTTCTGTTATTTCTGATTGTTCAATAGAATATTTCATAATGAACTCTTGTAAAAAACATAATAAAGGAGACGGCGAACCGCCTCCCCGGTGTCAAACATGAGTTTGAATCACCTGTTTGATGTACTACACAATCGACATGACATCTTGACCAGCGTTGAACACGTCAACAAGGTCAATTGGAATACCAAAGTACAACTTGATTGCAATTCTTGACAAATTCAAAATTGCGATTATACACTTGGCAGACTCCTCAAAACTCTGCCCTTTCACTTTGTCGATGAGTCGGGCAATCTTATGCCCGACCTAATTTAATTTTAATTTTTTCATTTTTTAAAGAAATTAAAATTTAACAATATAATTAGTCCACCCGATTTGTGGATTCCTTACGACTATCCTCCCATCCACCCAGCTCTTGCATTCTCGTAAGGTAATATTTGTACAAATCCCCATCCCCCAAAAACAAACTCATCATTGGGGAGAGGAGCTTTTCCCAAAATCATCACTATTTCAGTCCCTCTCGATACCAGTCGAAGAGTATCTTGGCATTGCCGCATATCCTCCAATCACCCAGTTACCCTTGTTCTTCTGTTCCAGGGCTTCTTTCCTCCACTAGATGATAATACGCCACAATTACTTCCCTTATCTGCGTATTAGCACACCTTCTTGCCTCTTTAGCAAGTAAATTCATGATGCAATATGTGAAAGTAGCCATGATACAAACACCGAGAATAAATACTATAATATTCTCTGCCCAGCTGTATATCACTTTATCACTCCAGTTGCTTTGCCACTGATTGAAAACCTCAAACCAACTTCTCCACATGGTAAAATGCTTGATTAGTAAACTCACAAACAACAACAAGACGGGCAGCATCAATCCCTCATATATCGCTCTCAACACCCAAAAACGAGAAATATACACAAACCGATTTCGACAATCCTCATCTTGATAGTTGTCCAATCTCATCCACATATACGAAAAAGCAACTTTCTTATTTTCCTCTATCAGTTTTGTAATCAACTCATCTTTGAATGTAAAATGTGTCGCAGCCTCAGAAAACATAAATTCAAAATCGGCATCTTTATCCCTTTCCCAAAAATGCTTCATCAGCCAATAGCGAATTTGCTTACCCGCTATCCAACTTATCATCCCCAACACATATGCGATAACAATACATACTATCACAGATAATGTTACTTGCTCCTTATGAAACACAAAATCTTTAAAGCTAGAAAAAGTATATATCAAAACACCCAACATAGTCGTACCAGAAATCAAGTACGACATATCAAAGATGTTTAACGCACCTGTAACTGTGTCAAATTGCTTTTGAACATTCATATCAATTCGTTTTTCATTATCTTTGCCATGCCGATGAAAGTAAAGTTTCTCCCGTCGCTCATAAGCTTCTTTGTTATAGATAGTTTATCAATTTCTATTCTACTTTAAGAAAAGCAGATACATCATCAAACAAGTCTGCATCTAGCTTCATGTCATTCTTACATATAATCTCAAGCTTGATTTTTGTCTGTATTAAAGGATTATTGACGGAATAAAGATATTCATTCAAAGCCCTCAACTCCTGAACTAACCATTCATGCTTTTTCATCATCCAACGACATATCAGGGTACATTTGTCATTCTCACACTGAATGTCATTAACATTTTCAGGCCCATCCATTATATTTATCTCTATCCTTCCATCATTCAAACAACAGTTACATCCTTCGCATTTTTCTGTATTATTGATGGTTGTTAAATACTTTACATTTAAATACAACCTGACAATGAGAATCTCCGTTATGGGTTTATCATATAAAGGCATGTAGATATTCTGCTCTATAAAATTACCTTTTTCATCCAAACAAGGAGTTTCATAATCTGCATCAAACTCGAGCTTATCGGTAATTAGATGTGAAATCCAATGGAATCTTGAAATACCAGCCATGAAACTTATGTTCTGGCGCAACAAATGATAATTGACTCGATCGTTGGCAACATCAAAAAGATCAGCCAAACGAATCAGTATCATTAAATATTTCAGACTTACCGTATCTCTTTGGGCCCTAGACTTCAATCCATACACATCCTTATAATCCCAACAATGACTCTCAGAAACCTTAGCAACAAAAGAAACAAGTGTAGGTTCCAAATAACTCAACAAAGAATGGGCCTTAGATAGGATAAAGTCAGCACTTTCCGTGTGATGCCTTACTCTGGTTCTATCACTAAAAAAATCATATACAGCTTCAAATACCTCTACCAGATGATTGCCTGCTTCCTTAAAATGAACATTTCTTTTTCTCTTTTTCTCTATCTCATCATTATGCACAGGATTATCCTCGCCCAACTTGAAGAACTCGTCAACAGCATTTTGCATTTTTAGGATTTGCTCTGATACAAAGTCAAATGTATTGCTATTGGCAGAACCTAAAATATATAAGTCAGGATGAATAACCATACTAATATCATGCAAGTAACATGATAAAAACAAGATATAGTAATCAATTGGCTTTAACACGAAATAATCTATGGTTCTTACAATGTGTACCGCATTATTGACTAACGTCACAGCATGCTCTTCATTGTGCAAGGTATAAGAGTTCAAGAATTTTGAACCATTATACCACAAGCCCTTGGTGATTCGATGAGTCTGAATCAAGCTATCTATCCAATCAGGATTCTTAACGAAGGAGATGAATGTACCCAACACCCCTAAAAGCGACATATCAACATTCATCTGATTAGAAATATCTTCATTGTTGATATTTTTCACGAATGCAACGAAATCGTCGAAATCAAAATGTGGGTTTCTCAACCTCAACAAGATGCGCAACTCTGTATAACATAATTTCTTTGAGTTGGATTTTACAAACGAATAATCGTCAGAACATCTGACACCTATCGATTCGGAATAATAAGCATTCAATATTTTACGTCGGAAATCAGGAGAGTTCTTATCTACGAATATTGTATATTTCTCTATTCCCAAAACAGAATAATCTTTTAAATCCTCCTGATTATGCAGATTCTCCAAGTTACTTATATTATCCAGGAACTCTTTAAATTTCTCAAATTGAGTAGCCTGCTTCAAATCCCTATTTCCTCTATAGTTTCCATTCATCCCCCGTTTCAGCGAAGCATATTTATCTAAATAAAGTTCCTTCATCGCAAGAGAATTCTCTACATCCTTACGATAATATAGATTCTTTGTTTCGCCTTTTTGAGTAAATAAAGATTCAAAATTTCTAACTACTTCTCCTATTTTATCCGCATTTGATGAAGAAAGTTTTTCTATAAGCAACCGATATTTCGACTGAAAGATTTCCTCTTCGGTTGCTTCAAGAAAATCCTTTAACGCATTTAGACTTTCTCTATCATTTTCTTTTTTATATTTATTTTCTTCATCTAGTATCTTTTGAACAAAATCCTCCATCATTTTTTCTCCAGAATTTGATTCTGTTTTCAATCTGAAGAGATTTACACGATAAAGGAAGTATTTTTTGTATCGTTTCAACCATTTGAGTCTTGAAATATCCTTCTCTTTCATCTGACCCTTACCAGCATTCGAATCATCCTCTTTCTTTTTAAGTCTTTGAATTTCTGCATCAACCACCATTTGGATTGCACAAAGTTTTTTGAATGAAATAGAATCATCTATATCATCTAAACTCCAAAACATGCCGCCGGTTTTAGATATTTCCCTAGGTATATTCTCAATACCTTCTAGATGATTATCAGCATCATCTATATAACTACATGAGCTTTTTCCATCCTCATGAAAATGCACCTTATATATTAAGTTTTCCTGGAATTTCTTACAGTTTGCTGGCAGGAAATTATAAACATCACAGTCTTCACTATCAATACTGCGTTAAATTAATATTTAATCGTCTGTAAATCAACAACTTATATTAAGAAATATTTATGAAAACTTAACTATAAAAAGTTGGTCAAGTCGCTGATTTTCAGTAACTTTGCAAATCACGACAAACGCAAAATTATATGAATACAGGACTTGACCAATATATGGATATCTTTAAAGATGCAGTTGAAGATTCGGCTGCAAAGTTAACAAAAAGTTTCGAGAAAATACTCATCGAGGTGATAATTTTGTTCATGGTAATACCAAGAAAGATAAATTTCACCCAAATGGGGAGGTATGGCTCGCATGTTGAGCAAACCTATCGCAACGCATTCGGCTTAAAAAAGTCGAAAAGCATTGACTGGCTCAAACTTAATGTCTCACTTGCCAAGCGCTTCTTTGGTAAACAGGGAAGATGGGCTATTGCCATTGATCCCAGCTACATCAGCAAAGCTGGCAAGAAGACTCCACATATCGGTCGTTTTTGGTCGGGATGTGCACAGTCTGTTAAACATGGTCTCGAAATCATGGGTATTGGACTCATTGATATTGTTGCCAAAGACTGCATGATGTTAAGAGCCCACCAGTCGCTAAGTAATAAAGAACTGAGTCTTAGAAACAAGACTATGGTAGATTTCTATATCGGCGTCATTAAGCGTTACCGCAATGAACTTCTCAAACTCTCAACCCTCATAGTTGCAGATGCTTACTTCTCTACAAGTACATTTGTTAATGGGATAAAGAAAGAAGGGTTCTCTTTGATAAGCCGCTTTCGTGACAATGCTTGTCTCTTTTATGTCTATGCTGGTCCACGTACTGGAAAACGTGGTCGCCCAAAGACCAAGGATGGCAAGATTGATATGAAGAATCTTGACCTCACTCGAATGGAGAAGATGGAAATGAAAGATATAGAAGGAACAGCTTATACTTTGATTGCCTATTCCAAGGCACTCAAGTGTAAAGTTAGACTTGTCATCTGGCAGATGCCGAATGGCAAGAAGAAACTATTCTTCTCTACAGACACCTCACTTTCGGGTGAAGAGGTACTTCTTTATTATAGAACCAGGTTCCAGATCGAATTTTGCTTTCGTGACGCCAAAGGCTATACTGGTCTTATGGACTGCCAGGCTCGCGATAAATGGAAACTCGATTTTGCTTTCAATGCTTCGTTCACATCACTAAATGTTGCCAAGGTAACTATGAAGGAGATGGGAATGGAATATTCTATGTCTTCATTCAAGTCACTGATGACCAACATTTATCTGGTGAAACGAATTTTTAAAGCAAGTGGGTACACCCCGAACCGAACTTTAATTAGCAAGATTTTCAAAGATCTCTCGTGCTTACAGCGTATAGCTGCTTAGCACATTATTGAATTATTAACGAACTATTGCACTATCCTTATCATTAAAAAATTTATCTAATGAGCCATTGAGCCGTTTTATCCTTTCATTAAATTCACTCTTGTCCAGTTCTGACTTTATATAAATTACAGAGTCATCCACATAAAAATAAGCATCTCCTTCGAATATTTCTTTCCTCATCATTTCCTTTCTAACAGCCAGCATGCAGAGATTACCAAAGAAATATGACTGAGGCAAACCTTGTGGAATGCCACAATTCATATAGAAGTCACTTATATTCTCTGTCTTATTCATATAATATTCATCTGCCCATGATTCGAGGTAAGTCTTATCAATATCAAAATAAAGTAACTTCGCAATCGCTACTTTTAAAGTTTCAATATCACCCTTACAATTATTTTCACTACCAAAAGTAGCGGAAAGCTTATTTACAATCAGATTATATAGATACTTAGGGGAAACCGTTGGAAAGAAGTTTTGTATGTCAAGACATACCTCTGTCAAATAGCGATGGCTATTCTGATAGGTACGACAATGCTGCACAACATCATCAGAAAAAGACTTATATTGATTCTTCCAGTTTTTAAACAAGTATTTTACATCAGTGCTAGGCAGATTGCCATAGAAATTATGTGGAATCAGCTTAGACAGTTCAGAAAGGTTACGTATCCCATTTGAATCATCATACATCAATTTTGCCAAAATGCAAACCATGCAGATCATATCTATCAAACGGGCAGAGTGCATCGGTCGATAAACCAATTTATTCCCTTCAACCTTCTTCATCTTGAAATATACAGAAATGTCGAAAAGAACTTTCTTCTCAGTATCCAAAATTTCATTAAGTCGCTTCTCGCAAGCCTGTATCACTTCCAGAATTAGCTTTGAATTATATTTGTCACCCAAAGCATAGAATAGTTCAAGGTCATTTTTTGCTATGATATTATCACTTGTTCCTATTACAGGATTCACACAATCTAGAAGACCTTTCTCAAAGACATAAGATTCCAAACAGTAAATAGCATTATAAATATTTTCATAACTTACAATACTGTCTTTCAAGCTATTCTTCTTACGGTTATCGATTTTTGAAACAACACTATTCATGAAAATACCCCTTCCATATTTTTTTTAGTTTGTCTATAAAGACAAGTATAGGCCGTTGTTGAACATCATCCTGTTCTTCATCCACAAACTTACAATACATAGAAAACAACATCAGTTTGTCTTTTCTCACCGCAATCGTAAAACCATCCTTTACATGAAGAAGATGATCAAACTTACTCCATTCCAAAGTCATTTTGGGGCGAGCATATTCATTAAAAGATAAGACGAACAGATCATTAAATATAAATTCTGCCTTTTTATACTCAGCGTCTAGCTCTTGTAATTGGTTGACAGCTTTTACAATGTTAGTAAAAAAGAAAAACAAATCAACCAGCTTCTCCTGATAGCCAATAGTTTGTTTTCTTAAATAGCTCCAAGTATTACCAAATTGAGAATTGCATGATACAAAGTATGCAAATCCAAAAAGCGGCTCATCTTGAGTTACTATCAATTTTACGATTTGTTTCACATCCCGTTTTTTGTCAACATTATCTACAAGAAGATTCAAAAAAAAGTTCAGAACCTTTAATTGATGCTTTTTATTACGAATAGAAATATCCTTTCCAAAAGAATCACTATGCGCATTTTCTTTCGTTGTCTCCTCGTCTATTCCATCTTCCTCTTCTTCAAGCTGTTTTTGAATATCAAGCTTAAACAAAAAAGCAGAATAAGCTGGAATCTTGTTTTTATTATTCTTTTCCTGTGGCATAATTATTCTTATAATATTCACTATAGTCACTTACCTCTAGCGGCAGTTTTTCACATCTCAAAAAAACACAGAGATTAATAAAGAAACGCTGAAGCTGTTCATAAGCCTTTCGCCCGGCATCATCATTGTCTGGATACATGTGCAGGCGGAACTTGTCCAACATCATCAAATCCAGTTTTGGTAAAATAGTAGAACTCGGAATCGCCAAAGCCTTTTTACCCGCAGACAACAATGCCAGGCAATCTGTAATACCTTCGCTGATATACAAATCATCCCCTCTTTCCAGCGTATTTAGAACCGGTAAATTATAAAGTCTAGTTTTCTGAGACGAAATAAACTGGAAACGAGGCACTTTCTTGTCTGCAGCCCCTAAATATCGTGTTTGCAGTCCCACTAAATTACAATCCACGTCATAATATGGAATTATCAAACACGGAGTAAATATACTAAGATATAGTGTTTGGGATATAAATCCACTTTTTATTAACGTTTCTTGCGGAAACGAATCTTTCAATTTCTTTAGAAGTTCCCAAGGCTCATCTAGAGACACGATGTTTAAAGACTTAATGACTGTAGGATTTAATTTTCTTTCATCAAACAAGAATTTCTTTCCTGTAGCAGTCAGATTACAATGATTAAGAATATACTGTGCAACCTCGGTAACAAATATTTTTTCTTTCTCTACAGGTTTCTTTATTATTCGTTTTGGTATAACCAGAGTTTTTGATCTTCTAGGCACATTTTCCAGATAAATCCCAAACTGACTGCATAACCATTCGCATGCTTTGACAAAACTCAAATTTAATTCGGTCTCAACAAATTTGATAGCATTGCCACTATTGTGGCAAGCAAAGCAATACCAACGATTACGGTTCTCCCCAAAGAACCCCATACTAGGATGATGATCATCATGTGCAATACACAATGCTCTATGATACTTCACTACAATACCTAATTTTTCAGCAACCTCTTCACAGGAAAGTTCATTTAGCTTTTCAATTACACTTTTAGGAATATAAACCATAATTCAAAAAAAGATAATAAAGTTTGTATAAGCATCCATCCCCTATAGCAATACAACTTTCTCCCCAATGTTTACTGTGGATAAAGAGTATTAAAAAATGGACTTTTTCGATTTTTAAACAAATCTAACCAGAAGAGACTCCGTCAACAAGACATAATCCCTCCTTTCAGTTACAATCATGTCAAATGCCATATATATAACATTTATTCACCCAAATATCAATATCTCCGGGAACCCGCACAACATGGCGAAGACCTTTGATGCCCCGCCAACCTTATAGCGTAGCGGTTCCGAGCACCGAGAAGGTGCGGTTACATCCCTTGCCCTTTTGGAAAGAGTGAGGGCTTGGGAGTAGGTTAAGGGCCCTCCCGCAGGGGGTACTGTCCCCTACAAGGGGAACTGAAAGGGTCGTAAAGACTATTGAAGACAGGTGGGACTATTCTTTTACAATCACTTCAAATGTCTTGAAGATAAGCTTGAAGTCATACCAGAAGCTGGCATTCTTTACATACTCCAGATAGAGTTTAATCTTCTCCTGCATGATTACATGGATGTAATAATCCTCAGAATCAGCTGCCTTCTCCATTAACTCATTCTCATTTCTGAACTTGATGCTGGCAGGGGCAGTGATTCCCGGCCTTACATCCAGCACATGCATTTGCTCAGGAGTCCAATAATTTACATAGTGACTTTGGTTCTCGAAATGTAAATATTCATAACTTTCAATGTACTTCCTGCAAAATCGCCTTTGGCTCATGCGCATAACAGGTGAGTATGAAATATGCAGGTTAGTTAATTCACCGAATACATATAATATTGCGCCATCTGGTAATCGAAGATGGTTACATTACCGGCATTTACCGTAACAGAGAAATAGGTGGCGGTATGATAGTCAAAGCCATTGATGGTATTGCCAGACATCATCATGTTTACATAAGAGGCAGTAGAGTAATCAAAGAGGTTAGGGAGATAACCAGAAAGATAATTACTCCTCTGATAATCATATACTGACAAAAAATTGCCAGTATGCGAAACACTCATCGGATGATAACCACCATTGGCAAAATCAAACACACTTGAAGCCACTCTGTTTGTCACCATTACATAAGAAGCTACGGCAACAGCTCTTCTAACATCAGCTATCATCTCTTTCTCCTCCCATATCATTAGAATGTACGTCATCCGTTTGAGGCGCAAGAGGAGGAACTGGTGATGGTGGTCTCACCCCATGCCCCTTTTGTTGCGCCATCATAATTTGACACTGAGTGGTTATAGTCTCAGTAGTCTGTTTTGCCTCATCCAATAACTTATGAATGCCTTTTGCCTCAGTTTCAGCCTTATTGAGCATTTCATCGGTCTTGAAAATAGAATATAACGAGAACACCAAGAAAATGATCATTAGGCAGCTCGCAGCAAACATAAGTACATTAAAATCCGCCTGTAGCTTATTGTATTCCAAATGCAAAAGAGCCTCTTGACGCTCTTGATGCTTATCAAGCAAAGCTTGAAGCTGGTCGATATTCTCAGAACTCTTACTCTTCACATTCTTACTGCTGTTTAAGACCTGCTCAAACATCAAAGCATCCTTCTTTTGCAGAGCTACAATATCATCTTGTGCTTGCTTATAGCAAGAAGCAAGATAAGCAAATGCTGCACAGGATACAAGTATTACAACAATGACACAAGCTACAAATCTATGCCTACCGCTAATCGTGAAGACTGATTTTGTTTGACTATTCTTTTCCATACAATTCCCTTATTATATTCTTTAGCACTTTGAAAAATTCTCATTACCTTTGCGCCCATTCACTGGGCTTACAAGACTATCCCCCACCTTTTCCCAGGCGGTCCCATCCCGCACAACCATGGCGAGGGCTTTGATGCCCCGCCAACCTTAGAGCGTAGCGGTTCCGAGCACCGGAGGGCGGTTACATCCTCTCGTTCCTGAGGAAAGAGAGGCTTGGTGAGAAAGGTGGAGCCTTCTTTAATGGTAAAGAAGGACGGGATGATTTTAGAAAAAAATTAGATGATTTTAGAAATCAAAATCATATTATTCCACTGTCACACTCTTCGCCAGATTTCTCGGCATATCCACATCCAGTCCCTTATCCACAGCCACATAGTAAGCAAGCAGCTGCAGCGGAACTACGCTCAGCAGCGGAACTAGCGCGTTCAGGGTTCTTGGAACCTCCAATACATTATCCGCTATTTCCTTCACCTGCTGGTCACCCTCGGTCACCACGGCAAGGATGCGGCCGTTTCTCGACTTCACCTCCTGCATGTTCGAGATAATCTTTTCATACAACTGCTGATGCGTAGCAAGGAAAACGATTGGCATGTCCTGGTCTACCAGAGCGATAGGGCCATGCTTCATTTCGGCAGCAGGATAGCCCTCGGCATGGATATAACTGATTTCCTTCAGCTTCAAGGCACCCTCCATCGCCCCAGGATAGTTCACACCACGCCCCAGATACAGGAAGTTGTGCGCATAAGTAAACATTCGGGAGATATCCTTGATTATCGGAGCCTGCTCCAATACCTTCTCCATTTTCTGCGGAATCTCAGAAAGTTCCTCTATCATCTGATAATAGTCAGCAAAGAGGCGACCACTCATACAATCCTTCAGACAGTTAGGCTGGTCATAAATCTCCTTCAGCATAAAGTGATCAAAACCACCCTTGCTCAGTTTGCTGATGTCCAGATCCACGGCCTTGATATCGTAATGACATGCCGTATGCTCCACGATAGGAGTCGCATCACTGGCGATACATTAAGAACGCAACCACGTCATCGATAGCCTTCACCATCTCCTCGTCATGCCTTCCCTCCTTATCCATCAGGAAGATATCAATATCCCCACAAGGCCGGTGATTCGGTTTAGGATAGTGCAGAGAACAACCATATTAAAAGCAAGAAGAAGTTCATCAGAATATATTAACCAAACAATTTTACTTAATTACATTAGGATATTCCAATATCTGAGTATGCAACAAATCCAAGAACATGAGCCTGGTATAAACCGGAGAAGTTTCCGGGAAATGCTGTTCTGCTCTTTCTAATTCTTCTGTGGCATATAGATACTTAAACTTGTTGCGCTCATAAAAGCTAAGAACTTTTGGCTGATTATACGCATCAACAACCAAGAATCTACATCCTGTTTTGTTATCCTCCTGTACAAACCACGTCTTGATAAAGTTCATCACTTGTTGACCAACTAAGAAATTTCGTCCTTGATATTTCTTATTAACCCCTAGTCTTCCCAATAATACGGCAGGATAAGTACGAAGATGTTTTTGGCCTGGTATAGTTCGTTGAACCTTGTTAGCAGAAGGTTTCGGAATAAAAGTTGTCTTTACACTATCATTTGATACAGTAAAGAATGCAACGATTTCAGAGAACTCACCTTCATTGTTGACAAAGCAATAAGTCTTACCAAGTCGCTCTTGAGCATACAGCAAGGCATTGTGATGAAAGAAGTCTTCCAAGTCTTTATCTCCTTCTGTTTCACCACAACAAAAAGGCAAAGATGCAAGTTCTGCAGTCAAAGGCATAAAGTCGCATCTTTCCATAATATCAAATTGATAATTATTCACCAGCCAATTTAATTAAAGAGGAAGTTTAATCTTAACATTTTTTGAGCGTTCCATCATACGACGGATTGCATCTTGTGCTCCTTCAGGAATCACAGTTGTGGCAGTATTTCTACTACTCTCTACAATCTCTATAAAGCGCTCTGCAACATCACCTGTCAATACAGGAATTGTTTTAATAGCTATTGCCATAATCTTATCTCCTATTATTTAGTTTATATAACTTGCCGCCAAAGTTACGCTTTTTCCTCGAAACCACCAAGAGAATCACAAGAAATCTGCAAGTTATCAGCAAATAACCACGAAATCAATCGTAAACTATTAACTGTAAACTATAAAACAGCTGTTCCCTACCTCTGCAAGCTATAGTAAGGCGGTCCCATCCCGCACAATATGGCGAGGGCTTTGATGCCCCGCCAACCTTAGAGCGTAGCGGTTCCGAGCACCGAGTAGGGCGGTTTCCCTCTTCTTCCCTGAGGGGAGAAGACCGAGATGAGAGGTGGAGCCCTCTTTAAGGGTAAAGAGGGACGGGGTGATTTTCGAAAAATCCTCCTTTTATTTAAAGAGGAACGTGGCGTTTCGAAAGTGCATACCCTCCAATCACCCCATAACAAACCAGCGGTATAAGAAATGCAATCGCCATACTGCCCGTAGTATCCGCAATATACCCCATGATTACAGGAGCAACCGCACCACCCACTATCGTCATGATAAGCAATGAAGAGGCAAGTTTGGTCTTTGTACCCGCATCCCTCAATGCCAGCGAGAAGATAGTCGGAAACATGATGCTCTCTCCTAGGTACAGGGCGAAGAACGCAATGAGAGATAAGGTGCCGCTACATACCACCACAATCAATGTGGCAACAAAGGTGAGGATGGCACAGACCAGCAGCACCAGCCTTGGCTGGATATAATTCATGATGACGCCACCAGCCAGTCGGCCGATAAAGAACAACCCCATTCCGCCAAAGGCGAGATACAGACTGGCAGTCTGCTTCTCTATATGAATGCTCTCCTCTGCATAGTTGATGAAGAAACTGTTTACACCCGTCTGGGCAGCCACATAAAGAAACAAGGTCAGCATACCGAAACCGAATGCCATCACTCGCATCGGCTTCTCCTCCACCTTCTCGTTCGTATCCGCCTCATGCGCTCTCCTTGGGTCCGGCAACTTGATTCTTGACAGGACCAGTGCCACAGAAAGCACGAAGATACCCACCAGGGCATAAGGAATGGCAATGTTGACACCCGAGAACAGAAGCTGTCCGCCAACCAGCGGTCCTACAATCCATCCGATACCATTGAGCGACTGCGACAGGTTGATTCTGCTCTCTGCCTTGTCAGGATGTCCCAGTACCGTAGTATAAGGATTCGCACTCGTTTCCAGACAGGTCAGTCCGCATCCTATCACAAACAGCGACAGAACGAAGAAGTAGAAACTGTTGATCCTGCTTCCCGGTATGAACATCAGGGCACCGATACCGAAGAGAACCAGTCCTGTTATCACTCCCCTCCTGTAGCCCCACTTCCGGATAATCCATCCGGCAGGCAGCGCCATCAGAAAGTAGGCACCATAGACAGCAGTCTGCGTCAGGGCCGACATCGCCTTGCTGATATGGAACGACTCCTGGAAATGCGGATTCAGCACCTCCAGGATGCCATGGGCAAAGCCCCACATGAAGAAAAGGCTGCTGATAATGAGGAAGGGCACCAGATAGTTATGCCCTTCGTATCTGAAGATGGATGGCTTCGTCATGATTCTCTGCAAATTTAAGACTGTCCTTTACTACCAGTGCCAGATAACCACCGCCACCGGCTCCCGGCATCTTCCATGCCAGAACCTCCTCCATGTGGCTGTAGCGGTCAATCATCGGCTGTACACTTGCCTCCGGTTCTATCACACCATTGATAGACGGATTCACCATACCCGGGAACATTGCAATCTGGGCCTCGAAAGATGCCCTGTATGCTGCAGCAAAGGCATCGAGGTCGTGCGCCAGAATCGCCTTCCAGCAGGCATCAGCTGCATCAGCCAGCGCCTTCACCTTCTCAGGCGTGATATCCTTACCTTCCACCACACTGCATCCCGGTCTTCTCGGTTCCATCGGAATCATCACCAGATGGTCTTCCAGGAAACGGAGGGTCATCTCATCCTGCGTACTCTCTATCTTCTCCGGCCAGAAGTTGTTGTCATAATAATGACGCACCAGACCGGGAACACAGATACCGATAGAATCCTGGGCACCCGAGATGATACCATCATGACGCTCCGGATTGTTCTCGAAGCAGAATACCAGTCGTGCAAGCATCTCCGGATCCATCTTCGGCAACTTCACCGGCCATATCTTCTGAATCATCTTACGGGTAGAGGTAGACAGACCACAGCGGTCGCGCACTTCAAAGGTCGGTTCCAGCGAGATGGTAATCGCCCATCCCGGATGATACATACTTACATAAGGCTGGTCAATCCAAGTACCAGCCAGATCCAGACGGGTAGGAATCCCCACTTCCTGTGCCGAATTATCAGATACGTTCGATAACGCCTTCTTCAAGTCAGAAGAAGACCGCGCCTTCAAACCAGCATGAGGAGTGCGCTGGAGTTCGACATATTCGATGCCCCTTTCCTTACAAATTCTACGTTTCTCATCAGACCCACCTTCAGCGTTCACCACAAACACGTCCGGTTTCACCTTATCAAGAGTTGGCAGAAAGTCGATGACTCCTCTTCCCTCATTGATATATGCCTCCTTCACCGCCTTGATATTCTTGACCATGAATAGCCTTTCCTCCTGCGGAAACATAGGCTTGCGATGCTTATACTCCAGATAAGTAGCATCCGATCCGATACCCACATACAGGTCACCATACCGTGATGCCTGCTGGAAAAACTCAACATGACCGGAATGTAGCAGGTCATAGCAACCGCTCACAAAAACTTTTTTCTTCATTATGATTATCATTGATAATCGAAGTACAGATAGTCATCCTCATCTAGCAGATTACCTATCTGCATCTCGACAAAAATAAACAGAGTTATTTCAATTAATTATTTGATTATTTTATTTTTTATATTTTAGCCTCCAGAAGAAGTGCCAAGTTCTAAACAAAGGCTCGCATAGAGCCTCAGCAGGAAAATATCTCACGAGTCTTATATCCCGATATACCCTTTGGAGATTATGTCCAACTAATGAATCAACCTTCTTTTTTAACTCAAGCTCGCTAAAGTTCTCAAAGGAAAGCTGCAAGCATCTCTAAACGGGCGATGCTCATTGATTATTTTATTCCATGAATCTTCTTCCATACTGCAAACCACGTTCTAAACAAAGGTTCACTCAATGCCTCAGTAGGATAATGCTTCACGAATCTGAGATTCCTGAGATTCATTCTGAAGTAACGATGCATCTTACTTTCACCGATCTTACTACCCATCCTGTCATCATACTGTCCGAAGTTTCCTCCTCGCATGATTTCATCAAGCAGGAACCTACCTTCCCTTTCATCCATCGGTGCAATCATCCTATCTTCTGATAGCCCGAACACCTCCTTCATCACGAACATCACAGCCTGAGCAAACTTCCATAATCCAAGATATTTCAATTTATGCCGTAAGGCATCCAAATCTGTGTTAATCTCTGTCATCTGTGGGAGACTTTTATTAGAATTCGTGAGATTTGTGAGATCCGTGTGCCACTTCACTAACACAAAATAGTAATCCAGAAGCTGCCTCAATCCGATACCCTCCGTAAAGATATGCCGATACAGATGAGAAAGGATATAGATAACGTTGAATGAAACCTGAGGCACATGAATCTCCCCATATCCATCAGGCAATGAAACCCGATGATTACACTGTTCACCCGTCACCTCCTCAAACCACTTCTGCATTCTCCTATTATGAATCGGATAGAACATATACGAAGGAGTAAAATGCACCTCTATCGCCGTCTTCATCACTGGATAATCCATATGATGATACCGCATCACCTGATTCGGGCACACCCGATCTACATACTTCATGATTTTCTTGCGACCACCCGAAAGATAAATATCTATGTCCCCGGGAGTACGTATATAAGGGTCAGGATAAAGCAACGCATTCCCCTGCCCCTTCAAGATACAGTTAGCAAAGCCCTCGTTCTCGAAGTTCTTGCAAATTTTTACGGAATCTTGAAACAGTCTGATATTCTGTTTTCGTATCTGTTCCGCCATCACCATCCATTGCATCAGTAGCTTCTGCTCTGGTGCCAACTCCTTTGGCAACCGCTGGATACCATAAAACAGCACACCAAGCAAAGCCTGCTTCTTGGCAATAGCATACAGCTCCTTCCAATCCACCTCCTTCAAAGAACCAGGTATTTCCTTGGCAGAACCAATACAGAATCGCAAGAAATCAAAGAAAATCTTTTGTTGTTTCAACATAAAGTAGTACTTTTGCACGCATGAAGCAAGCCATACGCATCATATTATCCTACATAGCAACTATCATCCTCCTTCCGATAGCCTTACTATGTAAGTTCTTCCGAAGAAATTAATCCTACTTTTTTCGAAAAGGATCCTTGTATATTCCCAAGAGCTGCTTACCAAAGTAATAGAAGAACTGCATATCATCCACGAAATAACGCTTGAAGAGGCGCTTTGGCTCCTTCATGCAACGATACAGCCACTCCATACCAATCTTCTGCCAAATCTTAGGCGCACGTTTCAATGTTCCAGCTTCGAAGTCAATGGTAGCACCCAGAGCCATGAATACCTTTACTCCAGGCATCTTATCACGATACTTCATAATCCATTTCTCTTGCTTTGGAGCACCCACACCAACGAGCAGTACATTTGCACCACTCTCGTTGACGATGCGAACCAACTCCTCACATTCATCCTCATGCTTCTCGAAGCCAAAGGAAGGAGAATGAGCACCAACCACCATCTTGTGCCCCACCTTCTCATTGATACGTTCCATAGCCTTGGCAGCAATACCCTCCTTGGCACCAAGCAAGAAGATTTTGCAGTCAGCATCATTCTTATGATACATATAATAAGAGGTGAAGAAGCTGGAACCCGGAATCGCTTCCTTGATTGGAGTCTTCAACAACTTACCGAACAGGTAGAGAATCTTACTGTCACATACCACCCATTCCGACTTCTGATACACATCATAAAACTCCTTGTCCTTCTGAAGCTTAATCAGATGGTCAAGATTAGGAGTCACAAGAACACCCTCCTTCAGGTTCTCCAAGAGTTCCTGACGGGTAATGTTCTGAATTTCAATATTTAAGATTTCTACTGTTTTCATTTCTATTATCGCCCTAATATCGTTTATATTTATGATCACTAATGTGTTGTTTCATCGTCGTTGTAACCATCTGCATAAAAGTAATAATATGATTTTTAAACCTTTCCAAATCGGTTAGCATATAACAAGCACCACATTGAGAAAATGAAATGTTACCATGAGCTAACATATTTCTACGATTTTTCACAATTAAAAAACTATTAGAAAACTCACCTCTATCTTTATCATCTAAAGGACAACCATATTTTTGGAATATTTCAAAAATTTTTCTAATATCTAAGCTACCTGATATATTAACAGCCAATTCCTCAAATTTAATTTTCATAGTCATTATCTCATCATCTGGCTTATCAAAACTTGGATGGTTGCGACGTTTCATATGACTTCTCCACATTTTTCTCATATCATCTGATAGGGAAAAATATGTCAAGTTGTCATCAAAAACAGCATCATATAATGCATTTAAACAATCATTTACAGTTGATTCTACTAAATTATATAGAACCAAGAGAAATTGAGCTTTTAACACACACTGCATTTCTTGAGTAACATACAATTCTTCTTTTGTATCATCATTTAACAATGGCTTGTTTTTGTGTGACTCTAGCTTTAATACAAATGAAAGCATGGTGAAAATTTCATTAATGTCCTCCACCCGCATTTTAAAATTTTTATCTATTATCATTTAAGATACAGATTTTTTACATATTCAATTCTATTACGTATCTTTTGAGCTGTATGAGTTCGATATCGACCTTCAATTAACTTAAAGAATTCATTTCTGTTATTTTTGTCTATAATCAATTCTTTCTTCGCTACTAAGTTAATATCAGGATTATCAATAAGGGCTAAATATATACCAACGGCAATTGCCTCAAAATATGGCTTAGAAATTCCTATAGCCATCTTTGTCTTTGCAAAGCCTTGATTAGGATATATTTTTTCTATTGCATTTATAAGATTATAAAAATTTTTCTTCAGTACGGCCTTTTCATTTTTGTTAAAGGTTTTATTTTTTTCTGCCAAGTAATTATCCAAAAATTTAGCAACCCCTTTGTTCTCTACTATCGAAAACGAAGGGAATATCTCGCTAAAAGCAAACAATCTCAACAAGAGTTCCTCTTCTTCCCTTCTATTTTGCATGTAATTTGCCAGTGGACAAAGTTTCTTAAATCTAGGTTCTTTTGCCAATTCTGCAATAAAATCAGTAAAAATACCTTTATAAATTCCTCGACGCGTTTCCATCGGCAGCAAAGGCACACTACTTGTGTTTATACGGTCAAACATTTCATTTCTTACATCTTCTGTAGCTTTAGCAGATAACACAACCATTCTGATTGATATATTTTTAAAGCTTCTTTGTAAGCCAACAGGAAGTTCTGAATACTTACAACCATTCATTTCAGAAAGTTTCTCCAAATGGGATAAAGTTAGTTCGTCAGATAAGAATGCAGCCAAAGTTCTAATTCGCTGCGAACCATCTACAATTTCCAATCTTCCACTCTCTTTAATTTCTGCTGAAAACATAAAAGGGACTGGTAATCCTAAGTAAAGACTTTCAATAAAACGAGACTGATGTCTATCATCCCAAATAAATTCTCTTTGATAATCAGGAACATACAGTTCGTTATCTTCTTTATCTATATCCTTAAGATATTTATTAACATACAATTCTATTGTAAACTCTTTCATATCATATGAAATTGCGTTCTGTTGAAGTTCTATCTGATCTTCAATCTTTTGTTTTTTTTCTGGTGTCAACATATTTTCAGTCATTTAAATTTATATTATTTATCATTTTCCGAATTCTTTAATTCTCTGCTCTTCTTTCAAAGAGCAAACAAGCAATTGTCCGTGCTTCTCGGCTACGATATAGCCATCCAAGCCTTGAACCACCACTTTGCTTTCATCGGCTGCATGTACCACGCAGTTCTTGCATTCATACAAACGGATGTCCTTGCCTACCTTGGCATTGCCAGCCTCATCCTGTGGAAGCAAGGTTCGGAGACTGCCCCAGCTGCCTAAGTCACTCCAGCCGAACTCGGCTGGCAAGGTATAGATTTCCTTCGACTTCTCCATTACGGCATAGTCAATGCTTATCTTCTCACAGGTTGGGAAGAGTTTGCCGACCACCTCTTTCTCCTGTTCGGTATAGAAAGAAGGTGCCATCTCGTCCATGATGCTGGCAAGCTGAGGCTGGAAGGTGCGGATTGCCTTGCTGATGGTATCAATGTTCCATACGAAGATTCCAGCATTCCAATAGTAATTACCGGCAGCAAGATATTGCTCGGCTGTCTCCAGGTTTGGCTTTTCTTTGAATGCCTCAACCTTATAGATTTCATCTACGGATGTTGGCTCTGCTGCAGCGATATAGCCATAGCCTGTTTCCGGGCGGCTTGGCTTAATACCGATGGTCACGATGGCGTTCTTATCGGAAGTATAGCTCAATGCCTTGCTGAGCACTCGCTGATACTCCGAAGTATTGATGACGAGGGCATCGGATGGTGTCACCACGATGTTGGCATCAGGATGCTTCTTCTGGATCTTCCAGCAGGCATAAGCAATACATGGAGCGGTATTGCGAGCCTCCGGCTCTGATAATATGTTATCTACTGGCATGTCAGGGATTTGCTCCTTGACTATGCGAATGTATTTCTCGTTTGTCACTACCCACATGTTTTCGACAGGACAGATTGGCTTCAATCTATCTACTGTCAATTGAATGAGGGAACGACCGACTCCCATCACATCTATGAATTGCTTTGGGTAATCGGGGGTTGACATAGGCCAGAAGCGGCTGCCTACGCCGCCGGCCATGATTATGATTTGAATATCGTTATACATAATACTATAAGTTTTATTTCTGTAACAGAGAATCAAAAATTCTCTCCCATTCACTATAAATCTTCTCGGCAGAATATTCTTTGCTTTTCTTGATAGCAGCCAAAGCCATTTGCTCACGTTTACCATCATCCTTCATGATGTTGGCAATCATATCTGCTGCTTCATTGGCATTATACCCATTCTTATGATAAGGAAGCACGATGCCATCCTTGCCATCATCTATAATATCACATACAGCAGAGTAGCTGTTATATACAGCAGGTATCCCACCAAAGCTCATACATTCAGCAAGCACCAGAGGGAAACCTTCAAAATCTGAAGTAAGAAGTAAAATAGATGCTCGCTTGTAATAAACTATAGGTTTTTGGAAACCTTCAAAAGATACACGTTTTAAACCTAAAGCTTTAACGTGATTTTCCAAATTCTGTCTATCTTCTCCATCCCCAACTATAGTCAATCGCCAATCAGGGAAATGATTTTCGAGATAATTCCAAGTATCAATGACCCTATATACTCGCTTTTGCACAAAATCCAACCTACCTACATATATAATTTCTTTCTGTTTATGTTTAAACTGATACTCATAGTCATCATTCAATATAGTCACCGGATTGGTCAGTACCTTTAGATGATTAAGACTTTTGACATGAGTAAATTTTTGAAAGTCATCAATATAGCTAGGTGACAATACAAGAAAAATATCACTATGCCTATATATGTAAGCCATTGCACGACTTGTTACATATTTAAAGGCTGTACGCAATACATTCAAAAGTAATCGCTTTATAGGATTTTCACATCCATTCAACCCAATATTGAGTTTTTGAATTCTTCCATTAAAGCTAGGAGCGTTATGATAAACAGATATTATCTTGACCTGTAGTCCTCTTGATGCTTTTAAGGCAACCTTAATAGGAATATATGGTAATCCCCATTGATTGATAATCACACTTATATCATCGACCTGCAGAACACGTCTAAGGTTCTCTACATTCGTTCTACTCTGTGAATAATCATTTTGTTGATAAAGTTTAATACGTTTATCAAACCTATCAGCAATAGAATTCTTTCCACCTAAGAATGCAAAGACACTAACACTATGCCCTTCGGCTACAAATTTGTTCGCGAGAACAGCTGTTACCACCTCAAGACCTCCAGTTTCAAGACCTTTCAGCAAAAATAAAACATTTGGTTTATTCATTACTTATAAAGCGAACCAATATCTATAAACTTGTCTGTAATCTATGTCATGATTGCGATCTCTTATCTTTTTTGCAGGATTACCTCCAACTATTGTCCAAGGTTCCACATTCTTAATTACAACACTTCCAGCTAGTACAATAGCACCTTCCCCTATTGTCACTCCCGGCATTATCATTGCATTGGAAAAGACAAAAACATTGTCTTCAATATTGACCGGCGCTCCCTTTGTCGAAAAAGAAGAATCATTTAAATCATGACCTAATGTATAAATTTTAGTATTATGAGCAACTCCGACATTGTTACCAACATAGATACCTCGTCGATTGTCAAGATAGCAACCAAAATTGATTACAGTGTCCCTTCCTACGCTCATTTTACCAACATGAAAGAACTTACATCCTCTATGGATACAAGACTTGCCCCCCCATATCCGTATTCCGAACATTCTCAAATAGTAATTTCGAAGGGGATTTGGAACGAGTTGGTAGGATATATTTAAGAATTCCACCAAGAGAAATTTACATTGTAAAAGAATTGATTTCATTTGCTATGATATTTTTAAAAAATAATATTCTTGCTACATTCCGAACCATTCATCCATAAAAATATCAGGATTGCCACCATCCATATTCCACCATTTCTGAGGATAAATCACTGAGTTTTTTTTCTTTCCTAGATATGCACCCCAATAGCTAAAAGAACTATTGGCTATGATACCATTATCACATTGAGACATCAAGTACATATCTAGAGGAGAATCAGTGCCTGTGTTCCAATCTACATAGATTGTGTTTTCTTCCATAGGAAGATTTTTGCGAATCCACTCCAAATCATCAGAGAAACAGATAAAGCGAGTTTTAGGATTAATCCCTTTCATATATTCCAAAGCTCGCTTATAATAATCCAATGTGCAGCATCCTTCAAAAATATACTTAAAGTTGGAAGCCAAATAATCTCCACGTCTTACATGGACAAAACAAGTTTCTTCCTTATGAATAATCTGAAGAAGTTTTATATTCTTCTCACTCAAAGATTTCTCATCAATTTTCCATTTTAGCCAACCATTCTCTTTTGGAAAATACTGTTTAGTAAACTTGAAAGGAAAAAAAACTTTCGCCTTTTTATGCTTCCACTCTCTTTGAAACAAATCTAGCCATTGGGAATTTGGCACCAGTTGCTTATATATATAAAAGAGACCTACAACGGGTAACGTCCACCACTTCTCTGGTGGAAGTGAGATTTCAAACCACTTATTAACTTCCAACCCATAGTGTTCTTTAAGTTTCACTCCATAATGCCCATAAATCTTTTCTTTTGGAAAGCAAGACTCCAAGTGTTTATAGAATGCATACTCAAACATTTGGTTACCCAATCCTCCTGTAAATACTAATATTCTCATTTTTTATTTTGAAATAATTTTAAATACTTCACAGCTATCTCATCCCAGTTTAAATCTGAATGATGTTTTAAAAATGTTGCAAATGAAAAATCTGAAGATTCTACATATTCCATAGCAGAGGCTAATTCTACTGAATCAACATCTACAACACAGCCATTTTCTCGATTATATATAAATTCAGGGAAAGCACCTACATTTGTTGCAATTACTTTTTTTCCAAATTGATTGACAGTTTGAGGAATCCCTGATTGAGAAGCGGACAGATAAGGACATATTACCGCTCTACATTTAGAAATTAGCGTAGCTAAATCTTGATTAGAAAGATAAGCATTAATTACCTTAACGTTTGGTGCTTTCATAAACAATTGCAAATACTTATCATTGCCCTTACCTGCTATAACTATGGGAATATTCTCTCCTTTATCTAAGATTTTTAAATACGCTTGGTATAATAGCTCTAAACCTTTATAAGGCAATATATAACCATAAAAGAGCAAATAACCTGGTTGCAAACCTAAACTTTTTACTGTAGTAGTATAAGTTTTAAAAGTTTCAAAGGCTCCAAAAGGAATATAATATCGATATTTATAGTCACCTAATTTTGAATAACAAAAATAAGAATGAACTATAATTTTAATATTATTCTTAATTAACCATTTTGTATATTTATTTAGCGAGACATTATCATGTAAATGATTTTCCAAAACCTCATGCACAGAGCAAAAAACTTTAGATACATCCAAATGATCAATTAAATAATCTAATGGAGGGTTATGACCTACTAAATTCACAATATCGTAATTCAACGATTTGATTTTCTTCAATAATTTTTTCTCTGTATACCTATCTATATGACTAATAAAATAATTAATTCCAGTTTTACGTAGTTTTTTCCTTTCACGAAGCAAAACTATTATATTGACACTAACATTTCTACAAAAATAATTAGACAAATTGGTTTCTTTTAAATTCACATTGTAGATTCCTGGTAATATTTTTGGTGAAAAATCAAATCCCTCCAAACATCCTTTTCCTACATTTACATAAAAGAAACAAGTTACCTTATGCCCTTCATCAGCCCATCTCTTAGCTAAAGGCAATGTTGAACCGGTAAATCCGTCACCTATTAAAACTATATTCATAAAATCGAATTATATGGTAAATATTCATGCACATAAACGCCATTCAATTGACGATAAAAGAAATAAAACATTAATGCATTAAACAACAACCTAACACAAATATATTTTCGTGTACTAGTTTCAAAACTTACAAACACCTCTATTGTGCCCCAATAGACTGATGGCAAAAAATAATTACTAAGTCTACTCATATCTTGCATCGTTTGCGAAAAGATATTTCTTATTATTTCTTTAATTGTATAATTATTGAAAGTACCTCTAAAATTTTGAGAAATACTCCTATTATATTTTCTATAAACAAATAACAAGAAATAGAATAATGATAACAAATAACTCATAATTCCTCTATCAAATACGCCCTCACCAACTGAAGACGTCTCTTGATTTGTGTATGTTGAGAGACGTATTAAAACAATAGAACCTAGAAATGTAAATTTATTAATGATATATTCAAAAAATGAAGATAGGAACTTACCTATGAACATCGATCCGATTAATAACGATATAGCTAAATATACATTAAGCTTAATTTTGGGAATAAAATAAACAATTATCGCCAATAAGGCAGAAGTATGAATAGAAGAAGCTACTAGCACTACAATTGCAAAATTTAAGAATGATCTAAGACTTGTTTGATTTATATATTTATATCCCAAACAAATAATACCTAATGCCAAAGCTTGCCTTGTTGGAAATATCGGTGCCATTGTTGCTATAATAAAAACAAATCCAATTAATGGATAATCAAAATTAGATATGCAAAACTTTGCAAACAAAGCTAGAATTGTAAAGCTAAAAAATAAAAGGAAAATTGTATAACTAAAGCCCAAATCATGGAATATAGCATTAAGTAACACAAAGCCCCATTCCAATGGCTCTCCCATACCTCTGTCAAAGGTGAAAACATTGTTTAAATGACTCCATTGGTAATAATCAAAAAAGTTATACCAATCTGTTCCACAACGCCATCTCAATCCCCAAAATAAAGTGAGAATTATTACCCAAAGCCAACATAGTTTTTGTCTAAATTTCAATGAAAAATTCGGAACATCAAGAAAAGAAGACAAAATAAAAGGTATATATATTAAATAGTAAATCATTTTCGAAATAAAGATCTTATTAAACTATTAATTTTTTTTTGATTTCATATCCAATCAAAAAAACAACTTTTTCCTATCACTAAGAGCAAAATATATTTCGTAAAGCTATCAGAAATTTATAGAAGCTATGCAAGTCCAACTTGGTTATTTTATATAAATAAACTATTGGTAGTTTACATACATTAAGTTTTGTAAAATATTTAGAATACGCCTTAGTAATAGGATAATATAACTTAATGATTGTATCAAGCTTATTTTTACTATCATCGGTTAAAGGCGTTAGTACTAAATTTATTCTCAAAAAATAATATACAATATTACTTAAAGGTTGTATTAAATTACATTTTTCATTTTCATTCAAATCATCTACCTGTAAAAACTGCTCAACTAAACGCTTACTTATTAAATAAAAATCATTTTCTTTAGAAATCATGGAAGAAGACTCCATAGTTTGTCCTTCTCTGCCAAGAAAATAATTATAAAGATTAACATCTAAAATCAACATATAATCGGCATGCAACAAAGAATAAAAAGCGAATTCAGTATCTGTATAACTTATACCTTCTTGTTGGAAATAATTCATATCCTTCATTTTTTGAGTTCTTACAGTAATACAATGCATTACTAGTAGACCTTCCAAATGCTTTTCCTTAAAAGGGAAAAATTTCTGCCTTATGATTAATTTATCGAAAGTAATAGGAATATCGACAGCTTTAATATTTTTATTTTTATTATATATTTGAATATAATTAGTAAAAACTACATCTATTGTTTGATGCAAATTAAATAATGTGTTTATCAAAAGTTGTAAGCTTTCATTATCAAACCAATCATCAGCATCAAGAATTCTAAAATACGTTCCGGCAGCCTCCTTCAAGCCACGATTTACACAGGATCCATAATTACCATTCTCCTTATCAATCACTCTAAACGTATCAGGAAACTTATCTTGATACTCATGTGCTATGGCAGAAGAATTATCCTTGCTGCCATCATTCACTACAAGCACTTCTAAGTGCTGCATTTGTTCCTCAGGTACAATCAAGGAATCAAGACATCTACGAAGATAGTCTTGCATATTGTACGTAGGAATTACTATTGTTAATATCTTTTCCATATCGATTATTATTTTTCTATTTTTAAAATCAGTAGACTTCATGCCGACAGCCGAAAAGTAGCTTATAATAAAAGCTGAAGGCAATCCGCCTGCCAAAGTCCAAAATTATATCTCTTATATATCTAAACTGTTTTGCCTTTGATTTCCATAGCAAAAGTTAATCAAAATTTTTGCCTAGACAATGTTCTTTCTTTTTCTGTACCATCTTTAAAAAAATCCTTCTGGAATAATTGGTATTCACCTGTAAACTCGTATACAATCATTAGACTTCTATGGTATTTTCCAATAAAAGGAATCTTATAACCAACTATCATTTTATGGATTTCATAAATTGGAGCATATGTTATTATGCGATGATCTACTTTTTCTGAGTCTTTTTCCGTAAGATGATACTTTGAAATATTTTTCAGTTTTTTATTTTTCTTGACTGTAGTAATTTTCCTGATACTGTTAGCTATGCTACGTTCCATTTTTGCTACAGCATCTTGTATAGGGATTTCTATGCCAAACTTGGCATCAAAGCTTGCACTTTGCTCAACAATAATCTCTTCCGCATACACTATTTCAGATTCAGTTTCTTGCTCTTGCCCAGAAAATATTGTCAATAATGTCTGCGCCTGTTTCAAATCAACATACCCAAAGTGAATTATTTTGTCATAGAAAAGGACAGCCTTATACAGCTTAAACTTACACAATGTAAAAGTGCGCTTCAATGATTTCGAACGATTTACTTTCTCTCTAAACTCATCCTCAAACAGAGCATATAGCTCTGTCACTCTGCCACAAAGACTTGTTGTAGCCAAAGCCTTATCTAAGTGCGCATCAAATTTCAAATTAATGGCCTCACCTAAATCGTCTTTTGAAGCTTCACCTGTTAGCATCAAAGCTTTTGCACTAGTATATTGCCTTAATTCTTTTAATAATTCTGTACCAGTCTTCTCAGGCATTACCTGGTCCAAGACCAAAACTTTAATATCATTACACTGAACAATATTAATAGCTTCCTTGGCAGAAGAAGTGTAAGTTGTTTTTAATCCCGTCTTAGCATGAATTAGTCTTGCGAAATCCTCAGCAGCTGACAAGACATCATCAACAACCAAAACTTCAAAGAGATCTATTTGCATCATACTCTAGTTTTTAATTTTATAGTTACTATAACCTGATCACTCTCTACTTGATAATTAAGAGTGCTACCCTTTACTAAACTTATTAAATTACGAACTGACTGAATTCCGACACCAGTATGATTACTTTTCGAAGAAAAGCCAGTAGTATTAAGTTGATCAATCGTAGGAACTTCATCCTTGCATTGATTTGAAATGTCTATACAAATAAGTCCCTCTATAGTTCCTTTATAAGAAATCCTAACTTCTGTATTAGCAGGCGAGGCAACCAATGCATTTTGCAACAAAGGAATAATCAGAGCAAAAATATAATTACTAGAATATCCCTCGATGATATCAGGTAAGGCCTCAATTCTCAACTTGACGTTGTCTAGCTTATTTTGAATGCATATTACATTTGCATATTCTAATATAGCGGCGTTCAATCCCAAAAATGAAGGCAAAGAAGAAACTGTTGTTGCCTCAACATAAGCATTTATTACAGATAAACAGATTTTAGAATAATTATCAATACGAATAATTTTATCCAATTCTTCGCCTTCCAACTTGGGCTTTAACACCTCGCAATTTATCTGTATCTGAGATAATGGAGTTGTCAATGTATGCTTTATATTACTAGTCAAATCAGAAAAGCTAAAAGGCATAGTCTGTTGAGGAGACGAAGATATTTTTTGATTAATTTTTCTTAGCTCTGCCATGATCTGGTTTTGATGCTTGATATTTCCCTTTCCGGATCCTTTAGATATTACTATATCTTTATGTAATTCCTCCATCAACTCTTCAGACATTACGGACATCAAATTTCTCAAGTCATCACGTATATAACGTGAATATGGCTCTTCAAAATTACTGTTTAAAGCCATCTCCCTTTTTATATCGTCAATTTGATCATCTAATGTCCTTTGAGTATAACGCATCATATTACGAGTATGAAAAACAATATATAAGACCAATACTATCATCATAAAGCACATGACATAAGGAATATATTGTTCTAGTTTTGTATCTACAACTAAATTAACCTTAGGCAACAGAGCTAAAATATTATTAGAAGAATACACCACTCCAAAAGGCAGGATTCCGCAAGACACAAAAAGCAATATACTTAGAATCTTCATAAATATACCTATTTGTTTTTTATAAAGTGCAACTATCAGCACTATCAAGGTAATCAATATGAGAATTCCCCACAATATATATGCTTTCTCTGGTTCCCAAAAAATTCTACAACTCTGATATATATTAAATGACAGCAGCAATGCAAAACCATTCAACAAAACCGTCCATCGCATATCCCCATCATCTGCCAACATCAGTAATACCGACAAGCCATACAACAAGAATAGCGATACCATTGACAGTATTTCAATATAATAAATATATGTCTCCATATCTTCATATTATTTATTTATCTTTCACAAAAAGACCAATTAGGCTTCATGCCGCCAGCAGAAAAGTAGCTCATAAATGTAATAGCTGATGGCTATCAGTCTGTAGAAGTCAAAAATCTTTTTTACAAATTCATTTATAAAATAATTTTTCCGCACAAAAATCTTCCTATTAAAACATAAGCTAAAAGAACCAACACTATCTTGCCTATCCAAAAAAGCCATGATATGCTTGATAGATAAGTTGGCATCTCTTTATCCTTCATTTTATCAGTCAAGTAAACCGCATTCATTATAATTTCCACAATATAATGTAAAAGTTCTAATAATATTGCCAAAACAAAGAATCCTAATGCTATTAGCAATTGAAAGTCCAATTGGAAATGACCATCCTTCCCAACAACTTTAAAGAGCCACACTATACCCACACCAGCTAAAATAAACTGACGTAAGATATTGGATACATTAGCAGAAACACAGGCTATATTCTTTTTACGGAAACTTACCCAATCAGTATGTACCTCATCTTTCTTTTTTAAAACATCCATATTCTTACTAATTAGCTTTTTTCTTGTTCACTTGTTGCTTTGCTTTTTACCAGGAAATACAGGATCCATCGATGTCCTTCCATGCCTATGAATGGACAAACGTTTTGAAACAGCAATAACGCTATAACTGTTTCGTCCCGATCTTACATTTTTGTTTCCAGATTTTTGATATTGTCTTTTTACTCTCTTTCTCATATTATCAAATTAATATTATTCAAAATTAATATTTTGTTCTTCAGGAACTCTATGGTAGTGTGGCAAGCCATATACTTTTGAAATAACATATTTTACCTTTGTACTCCCATCCATTTCAAGTGTTTCAAATACTTGTATATCACAAGTAAGAACATCACCTTTACTAAAAGAATACTTACGGAACACCTGGCGGGGGCAAATCAGCCAGGATTTGAATGATGCAAGGTATAAATGCGGAGCTGCTTACCATGCCCATAGGGGTGCTGATTAGTTACTTAGAACCTCTCCATCACCTTCTCAATTACAGGAGCCATATCGTAATACTTATATTCAGCTAAGCGACCACCAAAGATAACATTCTCTTCCTTGTCTGCCAGACCTTTGTACTTGGCATATAGCTCAGAGTTCAGCTTGTCATTCACAGGATAGTATGGCTCCATGCCATCCTTCCATTCTGTAGAATACTCTTTCGAAATAACAGTCTTTGGGTTTTCATATACTTCCTGACCAAACATTTCAAAATGCTTGTGTTCAATAACACGAGTGTAAGGTACTTCACGCTCGGTATAGTTTACCACCGCATTGCCCTGATAATTTGGTTTATCAATAATCTCTGTCTCAAAGCGTACTGTACGATAGTTTAGCTTGCCAAACTGATAATTATAGAATTCATCTATCTTACCTGTGAACACTATCTTGTCAGCGATACCCTCACAATAAGAGCGGTTTTCAAAGAAATCTACATTCGTTTTCGTCTCTACTCCTTCAAGCAAGCCATCAATGAGTTTGTTATAACCACCAACAGGGATACCCTGGTACTTATCATTGAAGTAGTTATTATCGAAGATAAGACGAACTGGCAAGCGCTTGATAATGAAAGCAGGAAGTTCCGTACATTTTCTTCCCCACTGCTTCTCAGTATATCCCTTGATAAGTTTCTCATAAATGTCTTTTCCAATCAATACCTTGGCTTGCTCCTCCAGGTTGCGAGGTTCTGTAACGCCATCTGCTTTCATACGAGCAACAGCTTCCGCCTTCTGCTCATCAATCTTAGTCTGAGCTTCTTCAGGTGTGGTTACGCCCCACATCTGATAGAAGGTATTCATATTGAAAGGCAGATTATAGAGTTTGCCCTCGTAATTTGCCACTGGCGAGTTGGTATAGCGGTTGAACTCAACAATGGAGTTGACGAAGTCCCACACCTTCTTATTGGAGGTATGGAAGATGTGTGCTCCATACTTATGCACGTTGATACCCTCGATGTTCTCACAATAGATATTGCCACCCAAGTGAGATCGCTTATCTATCACCAAGCACTTCTTGCCCTGCTTGTGAGCAAGATGTGCAAATGTGGCTCCGTAAAGACCGGAGCCAACTATCAAATAGTCGTAATGATTATCACTCATAATCAAAAAATCTTTATAGAGATAAGACAATATATCTTAGGATGAGCATCATCTAGAAAAATGATGCTCACCTGTCTCCATATTGCGTATTAATATATTCCTCTTTTTTTTCTTCTATATAGTATCCGATTTGTTACCTTATAAATTCACCAATTCTCTTAAGGTCATCTGATATTCAGTTTTTCTTTCTGGCACAGCTACATAATGAATTGTAATATCAGGCATAGCCATCGGGGCGTAATGAACTTTTGACATTTCCGCTGTTATCACCTTATGCCCCTTTGTAAATAGATATTTGGAAAAATTGGCATCTTTACTCGTCAACTTGTTGACAGATATAAGTTGATTTTCTGTCGGTTCAAATGAAACTATTACTCCATGTATCTCCCAATCAGGCTGAGTCTGCAAGATACTCATCTGCGCCTTTAGCCTCAATACTGTTCCCATAATTTGCTCCTTAGCATGTGCTATTTGACTTGTACTAAAAGTACTTTTTAATTCACAGATAAAAAGACATTTTCTATTTTCTATCTCTGAAAAGAAAATACCATCGCAATTAAGCCTCATGGGGTCTGGACTTTTTGATTTTCCATAAAAAGAGACCGTATCTGCAGCAAACTCGCGTGGAAAGACATAACCATTACCCCCAGTCACGATAAAATGTCTAAAATCAGATTCACTATTAGGTACTGGCTCTATCACCTCGCATGACTCTTCAAACAAAGAGGTAGCATACTTTGGGTATAATATTCCAAATTCCTCTAACGTTGCCTCCATATCAAGTCCTCCTTTCTATTATAAGTTAGACTCGATACCCAAGTTTTCCGCCAAATCAGTAATATCTGCCGACAGTTCCATTTGGCTTCTTACCGTGTTCTCAAAAGAACTGAAAGGAAGGCCTGTTGACAAATCTTGATTTTCTATGACCACCTTACCATCTTGACGCTTGAAATAATAAGCACCTACCTGTTCAGTCTCCAGATACAGGTTCTTATTAAACTGATGATCACTACAGAATTTCTCGAAAGCTTTCATAGACTTATTTCTAATCTTACCCAATAATAGCAACTGATTCATGCGACCCAGGAGATAATCACTATGGGTAGTCATCTGGATGAGCATACCCTTGTTACAACAGCGAACCAACATATCCATCACGAGAAATTGCTTCTTAGGATGCACATGAGCTTCTGGTTCCTCAAAAAGCAGACTATTATACTGTCTATTCTTTCCATTTTGTAACATCAGTAAGAATGGCATCAGCTCCTTTACTGAAGAGGCTGCTGCAGATACAGGTATCTTTTCACCAGACTCAAACAGCAAGAACACACTACCATTTTCCAAGACAATCTCACCATCAGCCAACTTTGCGATATAGTTGGCATAGAATTGATTGTCTGGGCTGATAATTCTGGAAGGAGTCTTGAGATCGTCGAGCTGAGCCAAGAAATCACGATACATACCAATAGGCGATGTAGTGTTAGCTCCCATAAAGGCAGCTCTAGCAGGTGGTAAGATCAAAGGGCGCAGATAATTTTTGTCAAAGTATAATTGTGCCAAATAGCCATGAAGGCTAAAACTCATCATCATGACATTGTCCTCCAAATCAAGGGGAAAAACATCTATATCATCATTGATACTAAAGCGAGTAAATCCAGACGCATCCTCATCATGCAACCTTTTGATTGCAATATTCATGTTATCGTCCTGCTCAAAAACATAATTAACTTGACACTCAAAATTATTGTTACCTAACAAATAACCAAGAAATGCAGCAGTATTTTGATTGAGCCACATTCTGAAATCCTTGAATTTAAAAGTAAGTTCTTCCTTTGCGCTCCCATTCAACTTCATTGTGATAAACTCTTGAAGTCTAATAGGAGTCAATGAAGTAACTAAGTTATACCACAATAATGCGGTATAGCTCTTACCTAATCCCGATTCACCCGTATAAACCATAAAAGGCTTCAGTTCTATCTCAGAATCAGTAATAGGTCCTAACTTATCTATTATTATTCGGATATTCATATAGCAATGTTTTAATGTCTCAAATACCTTGCAAAGATAGAACTTTTAGGCGAGAAGACCAAATTTTTTTTGCTAAAAAACTTATTTTCGAGCAAAATGGATATTTTTTGTGTCTTATGCACCATATTTAAGTACATTAATACCTTAGATATTCTCACAATAGATATTGCCACCCAAGTGAGATCGCTTGTCAATGACCAAGCACTTCTTACCTTGCTTATGAGCAAGATGTGCGAATGTGGCTCCGAAAAGACCGGAGCCAACTATAAGATAATCATATTTATTATTAGTCATAATTCTCTTAATTACTAAAAGGTTTAAAATCGGACATCAAAAGTCTAACTCTATGTGCTAATTTTAAAACTAACAAATCATCTTTTCTTTGTTGTTTAAGAAAACTCTTGTCAGCTTTACCCCACATTACTTTAAAAGATATTTGGGAAGTTCTATACATGGCAAGAATTAATCGATTTAATATAAAGTTAGGAATATGAATGAATTTTTTCATGCAATTCCTAAAATGCTTATCTACTTCTGCAAATTGTTCATAAACTGATAGCGATTCATTTTCTGCAACTCTATAACAGAAAGTCGGTTCCTTGCAGAAATATACATTATATTTAGTTGCCATTACCGCATTCAAGGCATAATCTGCAGAAGGATAAAATTCTGGAGAAAAGCCACCAATCTCTAATAAACATTTTTTTCTAAACAGGCATCCACAGCCAAAGCCTCCATTACGCCCTAAAAACAAATCTATTACAGATGATTTAATTATCTTATGTGATTTAAGAAACCCAAGTTTAATATGCGGTACATATTTTGCTTCAGATAAGATATTACCATCTGCTCCTATTTTATTAAATGCAGCATTCACACCATCAGCATTATATTTTTTCTGTATTCTTATTAATGTAGACAATGCTGTTGGCAGCAAAAGGTCATCATCATGGAGATATACAACAAAAGGAGCATGAGCTAATTCTATCAATCTATTCCAATTACCAATCATTCCTATATTTTTTTCATTTCTGTAATAAAGAATTTTGGAATTAGCAAATTCCTCAACTATTTTCTGATTTTCTGTAGGAATATCAGTCAGTTCATTATTGTCACAGATAATTATTTCATATTTACCTTTAAAATCTTGATTAATAGCAGACTTTAAAGATGTTTTCAGAAAATCCGGATGACTAAAACATGGCATGATGATAGAAACTTCAGGATTCTGTATTGCGTTCGTATCTCCCCATAACAAAATTGATTTTACATCTCTGTAATCAGCAAAATTATCTCGATATTCATATATATCTCTCATCGCTTAATAAGTTTAAAAATTGTTTCTTTGAAATATTGATCTTTTAGCCCCAATAGACTAACCACATATACTATCATTCCTATTATTGCCCACAAAAAACAATAGAGTGGAGAGAAGTCATTGGAATAGGTAGCTACTATAACCAAAAACATTAAAATTGAAGCTAAAATACATTTAACAGGCACAAAATCCATCCACTTGAGTTTCATATAACGATGAGCAAAATAAAAATGCATTGCAGTCACAACAGTTTCGGCTATAACGACTGCTATTGCTACGCCAATTTCTGCAAATAATGGTATCAATATGAAATTCACTGTTAAATTCGCAATTGCTCCTCCCCCCACACAATAGTTGCCATATTTTTCTTTATGCATAGGTATCAAAATTTGATTTCCTAAAAAACCAGATAATGTAATGATAACCAAAAGAGTCGATAATATCTGCATAACAGGAACTGCAGGCAAAAACTCCTTACCTCCAAATAATAATATTAGGGGATGAGCTAAAGCAATTATACCAAATACCATAGGTATGGAAACATAAAGAAGTAAATTTAACGTTTTCTTTTGCAAAGCTATTGCTTCTTTTTCATCTCCCTTGCCTACAAGATAAGCCATACGAGGAATAATAGAAGATGTGACTGCCCCTAAGACAGTCATCAGCATTTGTACCAGTTTATTACCTGTTGTAAAAAAGGCGACAGCTGCCATTGTACCTAACGCTCCCACCATTACACTATTGAGATTCGTATAAAGACTAACAGCTATTGTACCTAAGAAAAGTACAGAAGCACCTTTTGTATGTTTCCAACAGTCCTGAAATGAGATTTTCAGCTTTACATATTTCCTTATTCTTATAAGGTTCAATATATTATTACCACAAGTTCCTGCTATTGTCAGTATCGCATAGGGTAAAATATCGTCTTGTGTACGTACAAAGATAAAAAGACAAACTATTGAAATCAGCTTTATTGCTATACTTCTGATCGTTATATACTTAAAATCTTCAACGCCTTGATAAAACCAATCAAAGGAGATGCACGACAGTAGGACTGACAGACCAAGAACAAAGTATAGCCAAAAGTCATGTTCTGAATGCGCCAGCAATAAAGAAGCTATAAAATATACAGCATAGACCACCAAACATGCAAGAATATTAGCTGTGAATATTGCATTTGTTGCTGATTGCAGTTTATTTGGATCATCTTTACTCTGTGCAACTTCTCTTATACCATAAATAGGAAATCCAATACTTGCAAATAAAGTGAAGTATCCTGCTATTGCTGTTATATAATTAAACAAGCCTAATGTATCTGGTCCCATGATTCTTGTTACATACGGAAATGTAACAAGAGGAAAGACTAGATTACTTCCTACCCGGATTGAATTATAAAATATATTCTTCTTTAAGGATGCCATATATTATTTTATTGCATTCATACCACTTAACAAGCTTTGGTTACTCCAAAGATAACCCCATTCTCCAAATCGTCCGAAAGGCTCTATACCTACAGATTTAAGATAGTTTCTCACTATCTCCCGACTATCATAAATATTCTGATCGAAGATTACGTTGGCATACTTTTCGAAACCGACATGAGTAAAGAGTACATCTTCCTGTTTTATTATACCTAATTCAACCAACTTTCCTACAGTTCCATTCAAAAGCTGTTTTTCTGTGTATTCACCCTCCTTACAATATACTTCCATTTGCAAAGACGAACAACCTTCAGGAGCATTCATTGGTGATTTTAATGATGGGGAATAGACTCTTGCTGCCAGAATATCCTCATCATAGATATACCACCACAAATATGGAGGAATATTCTTAGTCTTTAATGCAATAGATACATGATAACCAGAGGTACATTTCAACTTACCTATTGCTATCTTTACATCCTCAGGGATATCATGCAAGAGGTGACTATATTCAGGCAATGGTATAGAAGAATAAAGCTTATTGTATTGATATACATTACCATCTTCTGTCTTTACTTCTTTTTTCTCTGTGTTAATTGCCACAACCTTTTGATTGTATCGAATGTCAGTACTATCTGCCAAAGAACTAAAGAAATGCTTAAAACCTCCCGTCTTTGGATAACGCATCTCCTTTGCGTAATAAGTAACAGGTGTATCTGCGGTTTTAGATCCCTGGATTACTTCCTCAACAGATGGCTGATATACTCGCTGTCCTACCCATTTTGTCTCAAGATTCTTTGCTTCACACATCCAATACTTTTTGGTGTAAACCATAGGGAAATGTTCTGCAAAGTAATCACCAAATTGTATTCTTAACCACTGTTCATAGTTCGTTATTTGGGACATATCTACTTGTGGACGAGCCAAGAAATCGTCTATGATTTTCTTTTTCTCTTGCTCATCCAATGGGAACAGATTGTTTTGGGCAGGATGCTTAATCCATTTTCTGTTATAGATATTGTAAGGATTAGGGATGTGAGTTATGATTTCACCTGCAGATGAATTAAAAATCTTCAATACTTCCTCTTCCTTGGCAAAGGAAAGATGAACAAAGCGATCAAAGGTAAACCCATCAATAGTAAAACATCCACACAATCCGCCAAAAGTATCATCCTTTTCCAGAATGAGAGGCTGTATGCCTTTCTGCTTACAAGCATAAGCAGCTCCTAAACCAGAGATACCGGCTCCCAATATAATTGTCTTATTCATAATTGATTTGATTCTTCATTTTTAATATTCCATCCTTCAACGAAATCTTAGCTTTCCATCCTAACATAGATATATTCTTGGCTATCGGAGCAACAGCTTGCATCGTATCCCTGTCGCGATATGGGCGTCCACCCCAATGAATATTGCATTTCTTGCCATATACATGCTCCATCATGGAAGCAAGTTCTCTGATAGTAGTTCCCCTTCCGGTACCGATATGAAATGACTCACCATTCTTTATATCAGATATTCTTTCTGCATTCTCTACTACATGAACATAGAAGTCACACAAATCATCAACATGAGTGAAATCAAGGATTTGCTCTCCAGCTGTCATGTCAACAGATTCCTTACTATCCATAGATTCCAAAATATAATCCATTAGTCGTTTGACTGTCGGTTTTCCTCCGTATATAGTATAAGGAATGACGTTGATGTACTTGAATTGACAGAGTTGCGAATAATAATCTACAAATACACGAAATGCACTCTTTGTTGCGGTATAAAGATATGCGTCATTTATTGCTTCCGTTCCAAATCTATATTCTGCAAAACTTCCTGTATTAACAAACAGCTTCAAGGATTTACATTTTTTCAGAGCATCCAACAACTGGATACCATATAATATATTCGACTGCAATAGCGGCTGAATAATATCTGTATCATTGCGTGATGTAGAAAGACTTGCTAAATGCAATACTATCTGAGGATTGAAGGCTTTAACACTATCCCAATCTTCTGCCTCTTTAAATAAGACTGATAAATTAGGAAAAAGAGCATGTGCCTTATCTACATTTCTACAGAGAACTAAGATTTCAGCTTCCGGACATTTATCTACGAGCATCGGCATGAGGTTCTGACCCACAAAGCCCGTAGCTCCAGTAATCAGTATTCTCATGCTGCACATAGATAAAATAGTTTAACATATTCTAAAATGGGGGGGGTAATTTGAGTATCTTTTTTCAAGATTTCAATTCCCTGAGTTAAAGAGATTTTAGATTTCCAACCTAATAGCCTTATATTCTGCTCAATCGGTGCAACAGCATGCATAATATCTTGCTCAGAATAAACTCTACCACCCCAATTTGCATTCATTTTCTTTCCCCAAATCTCTTCCATCTTAGATGCAACCTCTCGAATAGAATATCCTTTTCCTGTTCCCAAATGAAACTGGTAAAAAGAATCTTTCAATTCTGGTAGTTTCTGCAACAACGTATAGAAGAAATCAGCCATATCATCAACATGAATGAAATCAAGAATCTGTTCACCCCTTGTAAAATCAACGGGTTCGCTGGCGGAAAAAGAATCAATCATATAATCTATTACCTTCTTATAGGCATTATATCTACCATAAGGAGAATAGACAACAACATTAATCCAATTCCACTTAGAAATGGATTGATAATATCGGATGATTGGACGTTCTGCCGTTTTTGTTGCAGAATACAAGTTGTTAGGATGAAACTCACCATTTCCATATCTGAATTCTGAGAATGTACCTATGTTGATGAAGTGCTGACACTGAGTATTACTCAATGCCTCCAACAAAAATGTGGTAAACGAAATATTGGCTTCCACCAATTTATTTGCATTCTCATGATTATGACGGCCTGTGAAGAATGCTGCCAGATGTAAGGTAGCATCTGGGTTAGTATTCTTTACCTGCTCCATCCAATCAGAAGACTGGGTAGTTATCATTCCTACAGATTCGTTGCCAAACATAGCCTTAGCCTTATCTAGATTTCGGACTAAAAGAACTAAATCTTTCATACCCTTACTAATGAGATAAGGTATCAAAGTCTTGCCAACGAACCCTGTAGCTCCAGTAATCAATATTCTCATACGTTGAAATTATAAGGAATCTCTGACAAATCAACCCTTGATGCCTCTGAATCATCATGAACTTCCGGTATAATATCCATCAGCATAGATGTGCCCTCACCTGCTCCTGCAAAAGCCATCCAGAGACCTGGCTGAACCGTTAAACGCTGGTAATTATCCTTTGGTGAAAGGATAATTTCTTCAAACTGTCCTTTTGTCTTACTGCCTTCACGATCATCGTAAACAACAAACTTTACAGCACCAACAGGTACAACGATGTTTAGCACCATACGATTATGGCGCTTCCAGCCTTTCACCATGCCATGTTTGATTTCAGAGAAGTAAGCTTCTCCAAAACCAACATATCCTTCATCTGTACTATGAATGGCATGAAATATATCACCCTTAGGAACAGCAATGTGCTTCATCGGATGTAATTCTACTCCTTCTATCATATTATTTTGTCCAATTTAAGTTCTGACTTACAGCTTCCTTAGTATAATATTCAATCTGCTTCTTGGTCAAATCGAACATATCTACGTTTTTGCCCTCATAGAATGCTTTGTACCACTCTGCAATGATATGTACACACTGCTCATAATGTAAAGTTGAATGCCAATTGAGATAAGCAAGAGCCTTATCACAGTTCAATTTCAAAAGGGTAGCCTCCTTGAACGGAACATTACCGGTCAGCTTAGATGCTTTCTCCTTATCCAATCCCCATTCTTCTGCCAAATCCTGCGTCAACTCGAACACAGTCTTTGTCTGTTCTGCACGTGGACCAAAATTATAAGCCTCTCCATTTTCCGACTTGTTCTCATAGAGATATTGTCCCAAAGTAAGATAACCACTCAGTGGTTCCAATACATGCTGCCAAGGACGGGTAGCCTTAGGGCAACGGATTTCTACAGTTTCTCCCTTAGAGAATGCCTTAACACAATCTACAATAATACGATCTTTAGCCCAATCTCCACCACCGATGACATTACCAGCGCGAGCCACACCCATCTTGATATTTGGCATGTTCTGAATGAAAGAATACCAATAGCAACGGATTGCTAATTCTGCTGCACCCTTTGAACCTGAGTAAACATCCTTGCCACCAACCTCATCAGTTTCACGGTAGCCCCAAATCCATTCTACATTATTATATGCCTTGTCTGAGGTAATCAATACACATGTACAATTCCAATCAATATTTCTGATTGCTTCGAGTACTGATGTTGTGCCAATCACATTTGTTGTCATTGTATCAAATGGATCTTTGTATGACGTCAACACCAATGCCTGCGCTGCCAAATGGAAGATGAAGTCAGGCTTCACTTCCTGCACATAAGCGTTCATTGCCTCTTTGTCACGGATATCTCCAAACTTATGGTGAATCTTCTCATTCAATTTACATACATTGAACATTCCAGGTTCTGAAGGCACATCGATAGAATAGCCATAAACCTCAGCACCCAACATAGTGAGCCATGTAGAAAGCCATGAACCTTTAAAACCTGTATTGCCAGTAATCAATACTTTCTTTCCTTGATAGACGTTATTAAATGCCATATTATTTATTTTTAATTGATTTATAAAATTGATGATTTAGGGACTTCTCTTTCCCATTTCTTCCATGGAGCAGTATTGGTTTCCAATAACTTCTCCAACATATTCTTCTCACGGATGTTATCCATACACTGCCAGAATCCTTCATGGACATATGACATCAACTGGCCTTCTTTTACCAATTGTTCCAATGGTGCTTTCTCGAAGACGCAGTCATCACCTGTAAGATAATCAAAGATTTCTGGCTGCAAAACCATATAACCAGCATTGATAGGTGCACCATCGGTGATATTCTTCTCACGGAAGGACTTGACAGCATTATCACCACCAATATTGAGTACACCTTTCTCTTGCTTCATTTTGACAGCGGTCAATGTGGCAAGTTTGCCATGTGATTGATGGAATTTCAAGAGTTTGTCTATATCTACATCACAAACACCATCACCGTATGTCATGAAGAAAGGTTCGTTACCCACATATTTCTGCACACGCTTGATACGGCCACCAGTCATGGTGTTGTAGCCAGTATCGACTACCGTCACCTTCCAAGGTTCCAACTCGCTTTGATGAATAGTAACCTCATTAGTCCCATTCCGCCAATCGAAACTCACATCGCTGTTATGAAGGAAGTAATTGGAGAACCATTCCTTGATGTATTCTTGTTTGTAACCTGCACAGATGATAAACTCATTGTGCCCATAATATGAATATTCCTTCATAATGTGCCAAAGGATTGGCATTCCGCCAATCTCAATCATTGGCTTAGGCTTAAACTGGCTCTCCTCGCTAATGCGAGTGCCAAAGCCTCCTGCTAAAAGTACTACTTTCATAGCTATTTTATTTTTAGAATAGAATTTATTTTCTATAGTATATAAACTGAATATACTAACCTAATCCTTTAGAAGATAACTAATAAAGGATTTGCCTTTTGTTGTTAAATGATTTTTAAGAACATCAACAGGATTTCCATCAGTTTTAAGAGAAAAACTTAGAGTATTATCATTAACTAATCGCTCTCTAGTCAAAGCATATAATGAATCCTTTATCTGTTCTTCATTGATTTGAAGTAAATCTTTGAGAGTCCATACTAAATCATAATTTTTCTCTATTCGATACACTTCAGAACGTTTACCATTTTCCAGATTCGGATTCTTCAAGACATATCCTTTTGCTTTATTAGCCAGCTCTGGCTGATATAGAACTTTTAAAATGGTTAAATCATCTTTTTCCAACCGTGACAAAATATTCATGTATTTCTCTGTAATATCATAATCTACTGTATCTTTAAAGATGCTATTCAATAGAATATTCTTGAAATACATCCTTTTGTCATCATTTCGTTCATTTGCGACTTGATTTACAGTTTGCTCAAATATATCAAGAAAATTATCATTCTTCACATATTTCTCATTAATGCTCTTTTGTGATTCATCCAAGTCTTTTTGCAAACTTTCTAACATTTCCAAGCATCGAGTCAATTTTCTTTCCGCTTGTCTCTCTTTTACTGTTTCAACGTAAGAAACAATAAAGCCGGTAATGGGATTTAAATTTAGAAGTTGCTTACCTACACTCTCAGAAATAGTTTTAATTGCCTCTTTATCGTGATTCATAGATACTTATTTAATTAGATTACATCATAGCCATTCATACTAACATTGCTTTATGTAAAGCATATTAACTATTCTAGGATAATTATATTTATCGTTCTTTCATTTTCCGAACTCTTTAATTCTCTGCTCCTCTTTCAAAGAGCAAACAAGCAGCTGTCCATTCTTCTCGGCTACGATATAGCCATCCAAGCCTTGAACTACCACCTTGCTTTCATCGGCTGCATGAACCACGCAGTTCTTGCATTCATACAAGCGGATGTCCTTGCCTACCTTGGCATTGCCAGCCTCATCCTGTGGAAGCAAGGTACGGAGGCTCCCCCAGCTACCTAAGTCGCTCCAACCAAACTCAGCTGGCAAGGTATAGATTTCCTTCGACTTCTCCATCACGGCATAGTCAATGCTTATCTTCTCGCAGGTTGGGAAGAGTTTGCCGACCACCTCTTTCTCCTGTTCAGTATAGAAAGAAGGTGCCATCTCGTCCATGATGCTGGCAAGCTGAGGCTGAAAGGTACGGATTGCCTTGCTGATGGTATCGATGTTCCATACGAAGATTCCGGCATTCCAATAGTAATTGCCAGCGGCAAGGTATTGCTCGGCTGTCTCCAGGTTTGGCTTTTCCTTGAAAGCCTCAACCTTGTAGATTTCATCTACGGATGTTGGCTCTGCTGAGGCTATATAGCCATAGCCTGTTTCCGGGCGGCTTGGCTTAATACCGATGGTCACGATGGCGTTCTTATCGGATGTATAGCTCAATGCCTTGCTGAGCACTCGCTGATACTCCGTGGTATTAATGACGAGGGCATCGGATGGTGTCACCACGATGTTGGCATCAGTATGCTTCTTCTGGATCTTCCAGCAGGCATAAGCAATACATGGAGCGGTATTGCGAGCCTCCGGCTCTGATAATATGTTATCTACTGGCATGTCAGGGATTTGCTCCTTGACTATGCTTATGTATTTCTCGTTTGTCACTACCCACATGTTTTCGACAGGACAGATTGGCTTCAATCTATCTACTGTCCCTTGTATAAGGGAACGGCCGACACCCATCACATCTATGAACTGCTTTGGGTAATCGGGGGTTGACATAGGCCAGAAGCGGCTGCCTACGCCGCCAGCCATAATTATGATATGTATGTCGTGCATAAATCTTGTTCTTTAAATAATAAAGATTTCTAAAATCATTCCGTCCTTTTTTGTTGATAAAGCGAGCTGCACTCGGCAATTTGAAAGCGAGTTTTCATTGCACTCACTGGCATCGCATTTTCCCATTAAAGAAGGATTTTTTCGAATCCCTCCGTCTCCCTTTCCAAAGGGAGCTCCACCTCTAACCAAGCCTTCCTCCTCAGAAGGAAGGATGTAACCGCCCTCCGGTGCTCGGAACCGCTACGCTATAAGGTTGGCGGACCATCAAAGGTCTTCGCCATATTGTGCGGGATGGGACCGCCAGGGGATAACAATACTATGTGCATAAGTTTAATGCTTATTTACACAAGTCTGAGAAAAACAAAGACTAGCAATAAATATATTGTTATCTCCTCATTAACTTTGCCGCAAATTCAAAGAAATCTGCAACATTCTTGAAATTATCAAACTGCTGGCAATACATACTGGCATAAGGTTCAGGGAACCTTTGTCGTATATCAGCCTTTATCATATTTGCCAAAACCTCCTTTGTGTAGGCTTTCAGCAATTCGTTGTATTGTTCCTCGCTCATAATATTATACTTGTTTCACGCTTGGTCACATACTGACCTATGAATTTACAGAGATTAAACATTATATTGTATGTTTATATTTTTATATTTCGTTTATAAAGCAATTGAAATAGTTTTTAAGGACAATCCTCATCCACACAACATCACTTATAACTAAACAAAGCTACCAAAATCTCTTTTTGTGATGTTTGGATTGGACTCAAAATGTATTCTTTATATACACATTTATCCCTTAAATCTACATTCTCATCAAACAAATTTTCAGAAATTTCACCTTGTAAATCATCACAAATTTTCAATATTTTTTTATACAGACTAGCATCAACAGCATCTAGATATTCTGTAAAGTTTTTACGTACACTAGAAAAAACATCCTGATTTTTATCATCCAATATGATTTTAACATCATCTAAAGATGCCTGTCTATCTAATAATTTTTCGCTATTGGTCACTAGTTCCGTAAAATAGTCATAAAATGTCTGGAGTTTATATTTAAGAACAAAGCTATTTAAAATATCCCTTCTGAGATTTTCTAACTCCTTCTTTTTCTCTACACGATTTCTATAATAAAAAATATAAAATGCGAAACTTGCGTTTACAACTCCTATTATTATCATTGCGACTTTATATACTACATCTAGCCAATTTGTCGATTGACTATTATATAAAATCCCAATAAAAGGAATTCCCCAAGAATCAGGAATCTGCGAAATAAATAGAAATATAGCGTTACTTACCATAATAATATTGGCTTCATCATTTTATCCTATTGCGGTATCAGGCCTTAATATACGATCTATTGCCTCATTTAAAGGTTTACTATAATTATAACTTCCTAGACTCTGAAATGAAAATTTTTCTAAGAATTTTTCTCGCCCTATTTTAAGTACAACATTTTTCAACATCTCTTCAAAAAAAGAAGGGTTTATAGATCGAATATCTTTGGGAATTATTATTGTCACTTTATCAAACTCACGCTCTAATTCATCTATTTTAGATTTCTTACGAACCATTTCTCCTCGATCTCTACCTGTAAAGACCTTAGATATAGCATTACCTTTCTTCACTCTGAATTCCTCTAAATTAATAACTGCATCTGCCATAACATCTATAAAATTATATTAGCATATATAAAAGTACCTGGAAAATAAAAGTCTGTATGCCTTACAAATTTCGTATCAGGCGCTTCCTCAATATCATTACTCTCATTAAAAGTCATAACTCGATATTTATGGTTATTAACCATTCTTTCGGCTGTACCATAGGTTCCATCAAAAACGATATTGGAATGGCCTGATTGTAAAACCATTTTGGAAACTTTATCTTCCCCATCTACATTTTTAAGATTAAAAAAACTTTCAATGAATCTTAAAGATCCATTTCCTCGTTGAGAATATCGTTGCGGTGACACAGAAGTCACTCCATCTTGCAATGAGTATAATGTCCAAAGTGTCTCTTCGTCAAACTTGTTTGTTTGCCAAAATCTTCTCCGTGTATATCTACTAGATAAAGTTTTCATCTTTTCAACAACATCTTGATTAGGGCAATCATTATCATGAAACTTTTCATATATAGATCTACCCATATTCAAAATTACAAGTTGAAAAACTCCAACTTCTCTGCCTTCAATAACTTTCTGTTCAAAATATCCTATAGAATATCGACAATGAGTACTAGAGTGCTCCTCTGCATTTATCAAGATTTCACCTATTACAGTACAAAGATTGTCCATACTATCATCATCTAGTTTCCGCCCCATCCTAGCAAGACATTTTTCGACATAATCTGATAAAGATGTCGTATCTAATTCTTTTTGTTCAATTTGCTCTATAGAATTATTGACTGCTCTATGCATACACAAATGATAAGGTATAATATTAGGATATTCAATGTGTCTATTAGCATGAATAGCTTGTGATCCTACAGAAAAAAGCATAGTTCTCACATTGCTCCCTTTCTTAGACTTATCAGTTATAGCCTTTGTAAAAGAACGATTCTTGGGAATACGCTCGCAAATATCATAAATGCGTAAAATATCTTTTAAAACTAAATCCAAAAGCACTTGAGCTTCTAAAGTAAAGCGCTTACATTGTGAATAATCAATCACAACTTCACTATGTTTTTGAAACAACAAGGATGCTGTTAACATTTTGATAGCCTCAAAACTTTCTTTTGGGTTTTCAATTAAAGAAAAGACATTGGGAATCTCAACAACTCCCTCGTAATTATCAACAACACTCATTATCTTTTCGAAACTGAGAGGACTTTCTACATTCGAAAATAAGTATTTAGTACTTTCTGACAACTTTAATTTTAAAATATTGTCAATCGATGTTTCGTAATCTAGAGATTGTAATAAAGCCAGATATTGCTCATGCCTTTTTCTACGAACAAGTCGCTTCTTCTTTTTCCGCCTAAGATCATGGATATACCTTCTCAAGGCAATGTAATTAACACGATACTTTCCTTTCATCATTAATTCATTTAATTATGTTTCGACCTTTGCGGTTCTAATTAAAGTCCTGCATCACTTTCTCAAAATATTCCCTTGTTTCCATTCTCTAAAATTTTGAATTCGGATGCAAAGGTAATATTTTTATTTCAGCCTACCTTACGCAGTATTGGTGATTAACCAAAACATTTTTAATTTTGCACTTGCTTAATACTTTACTAAGAAATACAACTTTCTATAAGCCTATAAAAATTATCTTTGATAATACTCTCATAACATCCCAATTCTGCTAAGAAAGAATAAGTATTTTTTATGTCACATTTTCTATTAAACGGACAATCAGTTTCTATTAGCAATCTATCCAAAGGAATCCTATCAATAATATTACGACCTTTATTTGTCAAAGTCATCGCTTCATTTACAGAGAAATAGTAACCTTCTTGCAATATCTCTGGCACCAGACTGACATCTCCTGTATACCAATGAAATATCACATTTCTTATCTCATACTCTTTCAATAGAGCCAGAAGTTCTTGCTCAGCATTTCTAGAATGTACACTCAGTATCTTGCTTTTGCCTCGCAAGTAGGATAGAATTCTACGTAAACTTTCAATTTGAATATCTTTAGTAGCTTTACCTTCACGAGAAAAGTCTAATCCAATTTCACCTATATAAGAAGTTTTATCAAGCAATCGTTCAAACAAAGACAACTCATTTTGAAGTTCATGAGCCAACAAAGGATGAAAACCCAAAGCTAGCCGTACATGCTTATAGGTTCTGACATGCTGCCATCCTATCTGAAAGTGACTAGGAGCGTTTGTCATTCCGATAACAATGTCTCCCCGTTGCTCTATATCACTTATATATTTTTCTGGATTAGGCATCATATCAAAATGGCAATGGGTGTCTATCATCATAATCCTACCTTTCGTCTCATGACTACATCACCATTCTCTGCAACCCAATCCTGGATTTGCTGATAGGAGCGCATAACAAGTTCTACATAATGATCAATATCTGCAGTATCAATACCTTCCGCCAACAATTCATCAAAGACATCTTGCCTATTCATTTTACGCACGAAACGCAACAGCAAGTTGATGTCAAGGCTTGTCTTCTTGGCTAAATTGTTGATATCAAAGTATCGTGTAGCATGAAAAATATCTGTACCCAATTCATTTGGGTCATCTAAACCTATCGCATGCATAGCCACTCTTCGATATATGCAAGGCATACACATTCCACAATGATGGATATGATGTACTTTGATATAATCTCCGCTTTTGTCCCACCATCTATTATGAGAACGCTTAGCACATGAACAAGACAATGAAGCAAGCGTGACTAGCATCTCTTTTTTATGAGCTTCAGCAGCACAATCATACATCATATCTGCTTTTGACTTAAACCTATAAGGATTAAGTAGCTGCTCACGGATACCTACTCTCTCCAATGCATTCATGATTAGCTTCATTGAAACAGGATGAGTGGTTCGAGTACTACAAGAACTTCGTCTAGATTTGCAAAGAGGAATATTGATTGAGATTGTACCATTTTCTGGAACTATCAAGTTATGCACTCCTTGTATGGTATGGGCGCAATACAAGCCCATTGCAAAAAACAGAAAAGATCTAGAGCGAAATGTTGTCTCATACTTAGCACTTCTTTGCTTTGCACAACTCCTCATACCAACCTTTGACTGAATACTGGTATATTTTCCTTCCAAATAATGGTTCCTCCAGCAAGCATCAAGTATACGTTTTTGATCTTGTCGCTCCTTACCCATATCACAATGGGATACCAGCAAGACCTTCTTACCTTCTCTTGCTAAACTTGCAAAGTCTATAAAACCTATCAATGAATCAAGACCTCCAGAAAACAAAGATACATACTCATATTCTTCATGATTATAATGACTTTCTATTTGAGGGGCATAATTGATTTGAGGAAATGGAACGAATGATACGCTCCAATTATCTCCTGTCAAATAGCTTAATGCTGTATTGAACATTTCTTGATTCTGCCTAAATATATCTACATTGACAACTGGGACATCTTGCAAGACGATATCTCTGCACCACCCATCATCCGCAAAAGCAAGACGATTGATTATGCGATCAGCAGTATATACCAGCTGAGACAAGATTAACACATCAAAATAAGTAGACGACGTATCTTGCGAAAACTCCCACAAATGGAAGAAATCAAAATTTAATGTTGTCTCTATCGGTTGATCATTAACATCTGTGGCATGCAGGACAAACTGCCCCAACTCCTTACTCTGAACATCATGGGAAGGAGTGAATTCTACATTTATTCTTGACTCCATATTTCCAAAATTTGTTGAGTTAACGTTTCAATGAATTGCTTACCCTCTTCTGTTTCGAAGTTGACATGATGCATATTATCCAAACATGCTTCATTAATAGCAGCACGAACAAAATCCCTTATTTCTCGACAGACTTGATCAGGTTCAGCATCTTTGGAAAAGATATAAGAATCGAACAAGACTCCATTCAGTTCCATGATATAATTAAGCTGAAATTCTATCATCCAACCTTCTATTTGATCCTCTGTGGCATCTTTCAGAATTTGTTCAATATCCTCTGCAGTCTCTACTTCCGAGAAGATTTGTTGCAATAGGTTTTCAAATGCTGCACGAGCAGCTATCTCATCCAATGTAGAATGGTCATGTTCAGCATTAGGATTGGATAGATGTTTAGCTAATTGTACTATAACATCTCGAACGGTAAGCTGAGCATAATTCGCATCAGGTTCGAGTTGAGCAATATAACTTTGCAAGCTACCATTCTTGACAGAAGAAATAGCACCTATAAAATTACGAGCTACTCTTCCTCCTGCACGACCATAACTTCCATGGGAGTCAGTGATGATGGCTCTAGACAATTGCCTCAAGAAATTACGAACCATAGGTTGCGTAACCTCATTCCGATGCCTCACTATTGTAGTCATAGCTTTCTTAGCTGATGACCAATTAGGTGTGGTCTTTAAGTTTAAAGATTGCGATGTTCCCATTGTATATTATTTGTTTAGCATTTTTTGTAATTTTTCTCCAAATTTTAAAGGACTAATAAAATGATTCCAAAAATCGTTTTTCTTTAGTTTTCCTAAAATTACTCCCCATGCTGGTTCCATTTTTAAAGTATCAACATGAGAAAACAAGCTCTTGCAATCAGACTCATTTTGGATTAGGACTCTTACTTCACTATCAGCTTGTAGTAATTCAAGGACCTTACTATCATTGGGATTTTTAGTAAAATCATGATTGAGCAACATGATAACCATCTGCCGTTCTTCATCTTCCAATTTGGCAATTTCCTCCTGTAAAAACTTTTTCTTAGCTATGGCTGATTGCTTATTACGAAGAGTCAGATAAAACCTACGGGCAACATTGGAAACTAAACTTTCTACAGGTACACTATTTTTTAAAGAGTCTCTTGCAATCCAGAAATATTCTTTGAGGTTTACACCAGATAAACTAGGAGAAAGGGACAACCAATCCAAGACCAGATTATCTTCTTCCCATTCCTGCCATCGTTTATCATTCAACTTTTTCTTTTGCCTTGCACATTCTTCTACCTCGCCAATTTTATCTATTATACCATCTCCCAATAATTGCATCCCATATAAAGACTCAAACAATCTTTGATATTTGAAATTATATTCGAGAAGCATCAGCTTCGCCAACACTGTTGGGTCTATTTCACGTATGTTCGCAACCTGTACCATCCGCATTCGCAAGTCAAACGTATTGAGGAAACGCTTTAACTGGCGAGGGCTACCATTTAGGAAACGCGTCATCATGGGGATGATTGGGATAAGAGCTTCCACATCTGGAATTTTGTTTTCTCCAAGTGCAGCTCTCATTTTTTCCGCATCATAATTGCCGAAGGGTTCTTTATTCTTATAGTCATTATAGTCTTTGATGACGGCATTAAAGAAGTTTGGATACTTACTTTTCAGAAGCAGAAACAAAATATATGTATATTGCTCATTTAATGAAAGTCTTGGCAAGCGATATGGAATCTGTATCAGCTTTTCCAAGTAATCAGAAAAAGGACTATAAATCTGTCTTTTATCTTGTTCTATCTCTGGATAATGCTCTTTGATGGCTCTTTCCACCATTCGCTCATCGGCACCTAGCACAAAAGCCGTATTCTTGACATTAAGGAAGAGTTTGATTGCCTCGATGCATTCTATCATCTTTTCGCCAGAGCATCTATCTAAGTCATCGATATAGACTATGATGGAATCAAATTTCGCATCCTCTACTATACTCTCCAAAAGCGTTCTGAATTTGGTGACAAACAATGAGGTATGTTCGTTTTGAAATTCATTTTGAAACTTCGTAATATCGTCTACACCAACGCATTTTTTCAAATCATCTGCTGTTGGCAAATTGCTCTTTATCGCATTTGGAATCTTATCCCAAACATATTTCTTCAGCAGCAAGACACCGAGCTTAAGCAAGTTGATGCGCTTTAATATAATATCTAGCTTATCAAAGATATCGCGATTGTCAGAAAGATATTTCTCAACAGAATCAAGTAGTACCTGTATTAGAGAATACTTTGTCGTCTCATAACTTTCATATTGCCAGCCATTAAAACGTACCTGCAAGATTCTAGGGTTGTTCTCCTCAGCAACCTGCTTTGTTATTTCTTCATTAATCTCTTTCTCCATCAATAGCATTAAGCTACTTTTACCATATCCCCAATTGCCAAATATACCAATAGAGGTTGGCAACATAGATTTATCCAAGACTATCTCTTTCAATAGTCTTGCATGAAAGCGATAGCCCAACAAATCTTCAGATGTTTCTATATCTTTCCACATAATGATCTTTTTTTAAGCATGTTTGATAAATTCATAGGATTCCTCTAATGTAAGTAAGCATCCAACCCCTATGACAATACAACTCCATCCCCAGTGTTTACTGGGGATACAGAGTATTTTAAGAAATTGGACTTTTCTGATTTTTAAACAGGTTTAACTAAAAGTGCCTCTGTCATCAAGGCATAATCCCTTCTTCCAGCTACAATCATGTCAAAGAATCCCCTGAAGAAATCCAGTGGAGCCATTGCCATTAGCTTGCAGGTTTCAACGAAAGTAAGGAAGGTCGCTGTAACTCTGGCACCCTGCTCACTGCTAAATCCACCGAAGTTCTTTCGGAGATTTGTGAATGGGCGGACTGCGCGTTCACAACAGTTGTTGTCTATCAAGACGCTGCCTATCTTCGTATATGCCATCAGCTCTTCCCAATGCTTGGTCATATATGTCAAGGCTTGTTGCAACTTAGCAGAGAGCTTAATCTCGTTTTTCTCAAACTGTTTCAACAGTGCCGTCGCTTGCTGATAGAGGTCGTGTAAAACTGGTAGGGATTCCTCACCTCGATGCTTGACTATCTCTTTTTCTGTGCGACCCAATACTTGATTTTCAACTTCGACCTTATATAATATACCGATCAAGTCTATGAATGCCTGTGCCAAGGTATCCTTGTAGTCACGACTCGCCGAGACAAACAGTCTTCTAACGTGCGACCAGCAACATACATGAGTACAGTCCTTCAACTTATTGAAGTAAAGGTATGCAGCATAGGCATCGGTCATCAACGTGCCCTTGAAGTCACCAAGGAATTCCTTGATAACCTCTTTCTTACGGCTGCCATACAGATAATAGCAGACCTTGGTGGTCAAGTTGACAATGACCCACATATATCGTTTCTTGTAATGCACCTCACCATTGGCATCCGTCACCTTGGTGTCTACCCAGGACTCATCACAATAAATCGTTGAGCCAGGCTTCAATAGCCATTGTTTGATGGTCTCCTGACAATTCTCCAAGAACTCTGCACCATGCCGCAACCAGTTGAAAATGGTAGACTTAGACATACGCATCTTCTCATTGATCATGCGATACATCTCACGTCCACTCGTTATCGCATACTGAAAGCGATTGACAATCAAGTCTGAAAGCATGCCACCAGTACTGCTGGTATGAGGAACCAGACTTGGCACGTCGTACTTCGACTCATTGACAAACGAGCAAGTACGCTGTTCTACCTCTTCATCTTTTGGCACGAAGAAAGCGAACTCGTTGCCATCCTTGTCACGTACCCAAGCATAAAGGTAGCGGTCCTGACGGATCATACTGATTCGGTCAAACTGGTCGACAGGTCTGGTATAGCGAATGAACTCCAAACCCATAGCCTTAAGCTTGTCCTTGTCACAATCATGAACCACAAGAACTTCAGCCTTCATAGTCTTGTAGTGGTCCGGGCGTTGGCTCAAATCCTTTTTGGGATTGGTCGCCTCTGTGTCGGTAACTTCGTCTGAATCATCAGAATCGGAAGGTTGCTCACATCCATTCTCGATGTATTCCCCCTCTTCCTCATCCTTGGTCTTGCCTGTGTTTACCGACTTGTCACCAGTTTGCTTCTCATTGTTCTTGCCATGCATCTTACGCCTACGGGCTTGCAGTTCTCCAGTAAGCTTGTCAACCTGAGCCTGCAAACCGGCAATCTTACGATCTGCCTCTGCCTGTAGTTCCTTCTGCTTATTACCCAAGGCAATGTTGGCATCCAGAAGTGTCTGGACAGTCTGAACCAATTCCTTTATCTGATCTAGATATTGCTTACGTTCCATATCCGATAATCCATCACTTGCCGAAGAATTGTCTACCTCCAGCAAGTAATTGGAATGCATTATCATGCGCTCTATGTCTATATGTATATCTGCCATAATATGAAACGTTTGCAGATGCAAAGATAATCATATTATGAGACTCCACAAAACGCATAAAGCTTATTTAACAATCTGATATTCAGTATTTTACACTATTTTAGAGACTTAACATTTGTCGTAATACCACCCTATGTCAGACATGTTTGCAGTATCGCAAAACATCGAAAACAGGGCTTAACAAGCCAACCTTAAAGCTTTCTACAACACTCTGAATATCATTTACTTAACTCTATTTTACCCCAAAAAACGAATACGTATTTTTAGAAAATTAACTATCATTTTCGACATCAAGCTGCTTCCTCATAGCATTTTAGCTCTATTGGACCTATGCTTTTTACAACAGGGCATGAAAGCATAGCCACTAGATACTTCCACTCCAACACATAAATTGGAAGGACACCTTCAAACTCTAGACGGACAAAACTCATGTTCTTGTCAAACTTCTGATAATACATCTGACACTCATTATGTTCATGTCTGATGATCTTTACTATCTTTTGATCCTTGGAAGTAAACACGTAAGCGGTGCCATCCTCTGGATCTTCGCCCAAAGAGCGTATCACTCCACAAAGCTTGTCATAACCTCCACGCATATCCTGATAGTTGGGAATATACTTATATTTTACGGCACCATTTAAGCTAAACATAAGGCTTGAAGTTTAGAGATGAAACTTTGAAGACCAGAATAGCTCAAATTATGATGCTCTATCTTCATACCATTGCTAAGTCCAAGATTGACATACTTGATGACAACGGCATCCTCGGTCGGAGCTGGAGATAAACCGGCTGAAGGATTACCCTGTTTGGATGGTGTTGGAACTGCACTTGTTGAATCTGGCGCACCTGCAACAACACACTCCACAACATTTGGAGCCTGGAACTTCTTCTTGTACCACTTTTCAAATACATGATAAGGAACTCCATTGGATTCGAAAAATTGATTTACCGAAATGCCTGCTGGTACCGCCTCCGCTTTATAGCGTTGCCACAGGCTTTCAAGATCTTTACTACTTATTGCCATACTTATAACATTTAATGTTAAACATGGCGCAAAGGTAGCACTTATTGTTCAAACCGCCAAAATAGGGGTTGGATGCTTACAGTTTTGTTTCGACTCCCCTGTCCCACTCTTGCGAAGAGGGGGTTCTTACCCTATACCCAAGCCCTAAATCCCTACCATAGGGATTAGGGATGTAACCGCCCTCCGGTGCTCAGAACCGCTTCGCTCTAAGGTTGGCGGACCAAAGCGGTCTTCGCCATGTTGTGCGGGATGGGACCACTTTGCTATAACTTTCTATAACATTTTACTCAGATAACTCATATTAGTGGGCTACCAGCCAAAAATGTCACTATGTGTACCTGTATCGGTTAAAATCAGAATCAATTCTTTATCATTTTGTTTCCAAACTAAAAGCCAATCGGAAGTAATATGACATTCCATACACCCTTTATAGTTTGACTTTAAAGGATGTGGTTTATATTCTGGTGGTAAAGTTCCAGTTTCTGCCAAAATAGAAATGACTTTACGAAATTTACCCTCAGAGCAACCTCGTTTCATACATTTTTTAAATGACTTTTTAAACAAAGTTGAATACTTAACTGTATATTTCATCATTCAGCAAGACTCTTCATTAATTCATCCAAATCATTAGTAGCAAAGAGTTTTTCATTCTTTGCAGCTTCTAATGCCTTGTCTAATCTACAAGCCTTAGGGGCTTTTTGCTTTTTGGCAACCCACCCGAATTTCTTAATCAATGATTTGAAAAGAGAAATATCGGTTGCAGGGACATCTAATGTATATGTAGCTGTATTCATAATTGTATCTCCTTTTTTAGGTGCAAAAATAAGGGTTTTCCGTGAAACTACCAAATTTTTGGGGGTGTTTTTTCAACTCCGCCCAATTACTTGTAGAGATCTACGGTGATATCGAATGGTGAATCGAAATCGTTCAGCATCTCGGTCTTCTTTCTTGATTATTCCTTATCTTTTTTTATCTCGTCAGCAGGTTTCTCCACCAATTTTTGCTCTGCCTGGCTGGCAGTGGGCGCAATGAGATTGTTTCCGCCATGAATATTGAAGATAGCATGGGGATCCTGACACTCCTTGATTTGATCGATGAGGCCATGATACTCCTTGGACATCATCTTGCGTAGCAGACATTGCACACGGGAGACGTCGGCAAAGTGATTCTCATTCATGAACTCCTGTGCCTTTCGTATCATGTATAAATATTTATCCTCCATACTAAATTAACCATCTAGAATCAATAAAAGCCAATTTTCAGCAGCAATTGACCATAATCCGCAAGTTTTGCGAGTTGAAAATCCTATAGTTGTACGACTGTAAAGCTACAGTTGTACGACTATACATGCTATAGTTGTACAACTCTGGAGTTATAGTCGTACAACTATAGGGGTCATAGTCGTACAACTATAGATTTTCAAGAGACCAAGTATATTTTTCAATTTTTATACACTACTGATTATCAACCACTTAACAAGCCTCAACATATTTTCAATTCTACAAAACGAATTTGGATTCATTGAAAATTCTGAAATTATGGAGTGCGTAAAAGTGCCTTTTGTCAGTATTTTTCCTCACGCTACTTCATTGGTGATCATTTCCACTTATACCAAGCTTCATTGATATACTTGCGGATATTACTGATGCCTGTAGCAACCTGAGGAGCCAAGGGCTGTAAGACTTCGATGAACTCCTGCTTCACCATAATATCTTGGTCAACCTTTACATCTGTATCATTCACCATATCCATCACCACCTGAGCCAATTCCTTGGCATTGATGCATGCAGAGAGCTTGGCTACATATTCTGCTAATGCTTCCACATTATTAATATATAAGGAGAGACGGGTTGTTTCGGGTGAGAGAACAGGCTCTTGACTTGTGGTCTTCGCCTTCATCATCTCCTCTATGTACTTGTCGCCATAAAAGTTTTGCTCAGCCTTGATAGCATTGGGCAGAATCTGGTTGTTACCGCCAGAGATATTAAAGACGATATTTGCCTTGCTGGTATCTTCCATTGCTATGATTTTTATTAAAAGTGAACGTATAGTGAATGAGCAGTAAACAGATGGTGAACGTCAGTGAAGGCATTTGTTTTCGCCTCGCCAATGTTGTATCTTTGCAACGTCAATCAGAACAAACGGGATTGCAAATCTCTTTGGACTGACGATGACTGAACTTTAGTATTAATTTCTTAAATGTTTTAAATTATGAGTAAAAGCTACAAAGTTGCTAAGAAGACCATTAACATGGGTGAGAAGAAGGGTCAGACACTCTTTTCTGTTAGACCTTACAGTTACGGAACCTTGACCACCGAGGAGGTTGCTAACCAAATCGCAGTGGAGTCTACAGCTACTCCTGCAGACGTAAAGGCGGTACTCGACCGCTATGCTTACTACGTGAAGGAGAACCTGAAGAAGGGTTACGACATCGAGTTGCTTGGATTCGGCAAGCTCTTCATCCGCTTCATTACCGGCAAAGCCGTAGAAGATGAGAGTAAGGCGAACGCTAAACTCGTCAAGAGTCTCGTTCCTGCCTTCCGTCCTTCTTTCACCAAGTTGCAGAATGGTACTCGTCTCTACAACCTGATTCCTGATTCCATCGAACTCGTCAAGTACGGTGAAGAGAAGAAGGATAAGACCACAGGCGGCGAGAGTACTGGCGGCGGTTCCGGCACCGAGGCTGGCGGAACTGGTTCCGACAATGGTGGCGGATTGGAATAGTCTCCAACTCTGGCAGTGCCTTACCTCTCTGAAAGGGAGGCACTGCTAAACTCTGATAATTTATTGTTTCATTTAAATTTTACTGATTATGAAAATGTTTCGTTCTAACTCTGAATCAAATCCACACAAGATTTCCTGGACTCAAATCGTGAATGCCATCGTACAGGCGCTGATTGCTGCTCTCACGGCACTGGGAGTAAGCTCGTGCGCGAGTGCCTTATAGCAATGTTAAGTGTTGAATGTTGAGTGTTGAATGTTGAATTATTCCTATGACGAAAGATACATTTCCAATGAACATTGGCGGGGGGAAGGTGCGCTCTGAGCGTAGACTCCTCGCCGGAGTTGAAGACGGCAAGAACATGATGTCTGCCGACTCTGTGAGATTTCTAGTACTGCATTGCTCGGCTAGCCGATGCAATCAGGACTATAGTGTGGAACAGCTGCGCCGTGACCATAAGGCTCGTGGGTTTTATGACATCGGCTACCACTTCTACATCCGTAAGGATGGTACGATGACGCAGCACCGTAAGCTGCTGGAGGTGGGGGCTCATGCCAGACCTTATGAGGGTGTGTCATAAGTCTGTGACGCACCCTTTTTTTTGTGTGTTTCTGTATCTTCTAGTTGAATCGTAGTCTTTCTTCACAAAGGGAATCTTATTATATTGTATAGAAACTTTACTTTTCTTGTTTTATCGATAACAAAACAGCCCCAAAGCTCACAAAAGGGCATAATTGTCCCAGACGGTAAAACTGTCCAAATTGAGTTTTATCGTTTTATCCCCAAATATTTCTTCAAATTGAATCCTATACCGAACAACCCTATGTCCATGTAAACTTTGTCCTTTCCGAAATGCCTGAATCGCTTATAATGCATATCTGCCTTCATCTGCCCAAATACAGCTTCCGGCTCTATCGGTCGCTGGCTTCTGTGTTTCAAGCCCTCTTCAGACGTTAGTAGCAGGAAGGCTTCCTTTTTATATGCATTCAGTTTATGGTTGACATATATGGTTCTGTTGCCTTTGGATTTCTTGCAGAGACTTCCAAGCGGACATCCATCACATCGTTGTGCTCTATATAATGTAATGACAGACACATAGCCGGAGTCACTTTTCGTTTGCCGTTGTCCACAAGGTTCCATGTGTTGTCCCATGGGGCAGACATAATAGTCATCATCCCTGTTGTAGTAGAAGTTCGCTTGGTTGAAGGCATCCTCCTTGAAAGGCTTATGCTGTTCCTTGTGAAACCAGTTGTACTTTACATAACCCATCATCTCTTCCATCTCTAGGTACTCGTAGTTCTCCTCCGAACCATACCCTGAGTCTGCGGTGACGCTCTTGGATTGCTTTCCATATCTTTTCTTGTACTTATCCAAAAAAGGCTTGAAGGTCAGGGTGTCTGTTGGATTGGGATAAAGGGCGAAATTCGTCCAATATTGATTCTCTGTCGCAATTTGAAGGTTATAGGCAGGCTTTGTCTGCCCATTGTTCATGGCATCTTCCTTGAGGCGCATGAAGGTCGCATCGGGATCAGTCTTGGAGTAACTGTTTCTCTCGCCCAGTATATCCAGTGATTTTTCATACTCGCGCAGTTTGTCCGAGGCTTTGAACAAGTGATCTATCTGAGTATTTAGCTTTTGCTTCTCTCTTCCTGTAAGCTTTGCCTTAGGAAGGTTCTTAGCTTGCCTCTCACACAAACGTGCACTTCTCTCTACATCCTTGGCGGAAGTGGCTGGCTCGCTGTCTTCTTCCTTAATGTCACTCCCGCCATTCAGGCGAATTTGTTCTTTTATCTGAGCCAATGCAGCAGAGGTCTTTTCCAAGAGCTTAGCCCTGTTCTTTTCCACAGTCTTCTTCCATACAAACGTGTACTTGTTTGCTTTCGACTCTATCTTAGTGCCATCAACATATTGTTCCTCCAGACTAATCACGCCCTTTTCAGCCAATATGGAGACGACTGCATCAAAATAAAAGTCGATGCATTTAATCATATGATGGGATCTAAAGCGGTTGATTGTTGCGAAAGATAATTGCTTACCTCCACAAATCCACATATAGCGAACATCGTATTTAAGTGCGTCCGCTATGCCACGACAGGAATAAACGCCATTGATATAGGCAAAAACAACTAAACTTAGAAGCATCTTCGGACTGTAAGGAGGAGCACCAATCCCATCATAGGTATCCATGAGAGGGTTGATGTCCATACTGCGAACAATACGATCCACCATACGAACTTTGCTGTCTTTTGGCACATAATCATCGAAAGAGTTAGGAAAAAAGCTCAATTCGTGCCGAGTTTCAGATTTTATTTGTATCTTTGCCATACTTAAAGAAGTTTTCTGCAAAGATACAAATCTTTTGCGGAAAGGCAAAGCCCGAGCTTGTGAAAGTTTGGGCTTTGTTGTAAATAAAAATGTTTTTTAAAGATTTCGTATCTGTGAAAAGGCAAAAAATAAAAAGGGGTGCGCCACAGACTTATGACACACCCTCATGAGGGAGGGCTCGATGAGTAAGGCAAGCCTTGCAACACCATGACCACTGAGCAGGAAACGAGACTCATTGACCTTTTCAGGAATCTGAAGATTCTCTTTCCGAAAGCGAAGATTGTGGGCCATCGGGACTTGCCTGGGACTACTCCAAAGGAGTGTCCGTGTCTGGATGCTGGAAGCTGGGCTGCTCGACACCGCCTTGATTAACGTAAGCATCCAACCCCTATGGCAATACAACTCCATCCCCAGTGTTTACTGGGGATACAGAGTATTTTAAGAATTTGAACTTTTTCGATTTTTAAACAGGTTTAACTAAAAGTGCCTCTGTCTCAAACCGCCAAAATAGGGGTTGCTTACATATGTAATTTGATTTCAGAGTTCAACATTCTCACCAACAGTCAGGGTCATCTTACTGGCGTTCATGCTCTCCATCATCCGAATATGGAAATTGATCCAATCACGGTATTCATCAAGGGCGGGGTCGTTGATGTCAGTATAGCCATGAAGACCGCCACAACCTGTCTCATCATTGATTTTCACAATATCTGCCACATACTTAGAATCTTTGAATTTGGATTCAATTTTTCTAAGAATTACCAGTTTCAGTTTCTGCATAATATTAATTTTTAATTCTACTTTATTTTTTTACCATCTTATCTATCGCCTGAATCTGCTTGAGATAGGATGGAAACTTGAAGTATATCCACGAATCTTGTTCCTGCAACTCTACCATTCCTTTATGAAGATGGCTGACTATTGAACAGCAGCGATCCATCTGAGTGATTTTCCCTACAATTTTATGGAACAACTCAGAAAGCGTGTTGTCCGGATGGAATGAGTCTGTGATATAATTATATAGTTCATCTTCTGCAAAATGGGAAGAGAATACCAATGAGGTGGAAAGGAACCGTAATATAGCATACGCAATTTCTTCCTTTGCCAGATGGTTCTCTATGATTTCCTTCGCATCATTCAAAACTGCGGCTATCTTTGTCATATCCGATTTGCCGTCAGTCTTTGCAAATGCATCTTCCTGCTTGGAATCAACAGTGATGACAGAAGGCTGGTCGATGACAGGCACCTTATGAAGCAAGACGTAGCGCTGGAGATACTTACGCCAAATCAGAAGACGCGCTCCCTGCCATACTTCTACGGCTGCTGCGGTGAGGGAAGTGAAGAGAGATGAATGAAGAGTGAAGAACTCATGAGCTCTTCTCCCCAACTCCTCCATATCATCAGGGTATTCAATACCTGTCTCTAGCGAAAAGCCCCCGATTCCATCGATCTTTTCAAACCGATAGTCGCTTTGTGTAAGCAGGTAGAGCAAACGGGGATATTTCTTTGCTTCCAGGTCTGAAAGGAACAGAGCCCTTTCATCTTTACTTTGAGAAGCATAATTGTCATAGAAGCCCCCCCATGAACAGATAGCCTTTACCTTGCCTTCTACAGTCTTCAAGAGTGCAAAATGAGCATCATACTCATAGTCCTCATCAAAGACCGGTGCATATTTGTCTGCCTCATATTCCTTGCCCCTGAAGAATTCCCGAAGGTTGCATGGAAAGATGAATTCCGTAATTCCATTATGCTGTAATACATGGTAACCTTGTCCCTCAGGAATAGCAATGCCTGAAGCAGGCGTGAGAAACGGACGGAGAACGACATCTGGAATCAGTTCCTTCAATCCCTGTTCGAGGGTTGCATTATCACAAGGGAGGTAGTTGGCCAGGATGCGGAAGTTCTTCCACATCGATTCATCTAAATTTTCAAGCACCTCCTGTTGCTGGACATCCTTCCTGTTTGCCATCATCTTACTGTAGGCGATATCAGAAGTTTGACGGTTGTGATATATGGTCAATTTCTTCTGATAATTCATGAAGAGCTTGCGTAATAGATCCCCCGCATTTTTCGAAGGTTCCTTCATCTGCAGATAACCGATCATCTGGTCAATAGCCCGCCATGCACCCACGGATTCAGAAGGAGCCTCATGCTCTATCTGCAAGGCATACTGGCGGATATTGGAGATACTGAGACAGTAGTTGTTTCCAAAGCGCACCAAAAGATGACGATCTTTCTTACCCTTATGCTTGATTTGCTTGATTACGCCAACCCGACCAGCCAGAGGCCCGGAGAGGATGCGGATGGTGTCATTCTCCTTGACCAAGTCGCTGTAACGCTTTTCGACGATACTCAATCCATTGATGTCATCGCCTATTCTGTCATTGAAATAGACAAAAGTCTCCATATCCTCATCAGGGATTTTTGACTGTCTTACTATTTCATCCAATGACATCTGCTTGCTGTCGGCAGTTAGAATATGCGCCTTGGTAAAGAAGGTGCGTTCTACCAGTTCGGAAGTATGCGGTTCCATTTCAAAACCCTTGTACATAAAGTAGCCATATGGAGAGAGAACCTTCTTCAAACGCCTTTCATTCTGCACTCTGATGAAGAACATTCCCTGCAAGACCGGCACGAAGCGTACCTTCACTTCTCCATTTTCGTTCTTGTAGGTTTTTCTTCCTAAAGGAAAATAGAAGTCGGTGATGATATGATTGTATTTTTCACGCAGAAAATCTATGGATTGCTGCTCTGAAAAAACATCAGTCTTGACTATAAACCACATACAGGATTTTGAATTTGAATTGTAAACGCAAGGGAAGAGTTAAAAAGTGTAACTAAATATCCAACCTGATTTGGTTGCAAGACATATTTCGGCTTCCCCTGAAAAGATGCCTCTTCCCGAGTTATTGGGGTTGTGAAATGTATCACAGCATTGAAAAACCAATAGACTAACTTCCACTAATCTTCAATACTTTTATGTCTTTCAACCTTACACATACATGATGCGAACAGGCTAGTGTTTAGCAAATTGTACTTCATAAACATTCTGCTTACGGCGAAAGCCATATTATAAGTTTTTAACTCTTCACACTCTCCTGCATCTCTCTATGAGAAACACAGAAATACGTTGCAAAAATACTAAAAAAAATGTAAACACACAAATTACAAATGTTAAAATATTGATTTTCACCAAGATATTCTGTTTTTAAGTTGAGAGGCGTATGAAGTGCATTTCTCTACCATTCCGATTATCAGACAGTTACAATTTTCTTGCATCATTTACATCGAGATTCAGAAAAACGGTTCATAATGGTTCATTTCTAAAGCTCTATATTCCATCCACTTTAAAATTTGATAGGAAAGCCGATTTTTGGCATTTACCAAACCATAGATATCAACAAAACAGATAGACAAAGAAACCCCTTGAAAATATGCGAATCCATCGAAAAGTAGATATAATACCATCCCCCAAGTACCATCAATCCAAGACTACCTAAAAGATAGCCTTGGAAAGATAAACATGGCAGATATAGGAAAGGAGGCTAAGCTGCCTCCTCCTTCTTTTGCTTCTCTACCTCTGAGAGGCTGGTGGCAATAAGTTTAATCACATGATGGTCCTTGCCATCCTTCTGATAGGTAGTCTTGAATAGATGACAAAAAAAGAGGACCCAAAGGCCGCTCTCCTTAATAAATATAATAATGTCTTTTATCCTACAAAGAAGGTTTCAACCAACGAATACAATTGCTCATCAGTTAGATTTTCCGTACCAACCCTATCAATCAACGCATATTCTTCTTTCTTTCCGGTAATCACGAACTTGCGTTCTTTCCCGTCCACTTCACACAAAAGATGATAATTACCTTTGTATGTCTTTTCTACACGTACCTTTTCAAAAAGAGTTTCGCCAATTCTGAATGCAACATTCTTTCTCCGTTCGAGCAATCCCCACTCTGCCAGATGCTGGTTAAGGGTGGTTTCTACAGCACCTATCCAACGCTGGCTAACTTCGCACTCCTCAGCAAAGTGTCTAAATTGGCGGATAGCAGAGGCAACCTCACCTATGATACTTTCAGCCTTCCTGATACCATTTTCCTTGCCGAGAGCCAAAGCATCTTCAAGAGTCTGACCTTGAAGCTTCCCCTGCATCATCATACAATGCATCTTCTCAGGAAGAAAGCCACCTGTATTGAAGATATAGGTCATATCGTATGCAGGAGAAAGTTGCCATTTTCCACTTTCATCCATCAGAAAAGAGAAGTTCTTGTTGTGATCATCAGTGTTGTTGGCAAGAATATTGAATATCATCCTGCGGAAAACTTCCTCCTGAGTACTTTCAGGCAGACGCATCTTTCGACAAACCATCAGCAACTTTTCATAGCTGTCGGCATCAGGGTATAGAGCCGCCAATGTCTGCATGTGTAATTTACGTTCCTCATCACGATCAAAACGATGGGTAATGAAATGCTTCTGACCTTCGATCTCAATAATCCTGCAAGGCATCATGCTTATGCCTGCAGCCCTAGCCATCTTGTAATAGGCCATTTCCAGTTCTGCAGAAGAACGCTCTGCATCACCAAACTTCAGGATGCAATAATCAAAGCCCTTGTGACCGGCAATCTGACCGCTTCTGATTTCTCCGGTTTCCGGATTGATTGCGATGATAGCCTTCGGTTGGCGACCGCCTGCCGAAGTACCTACAGCTATCAACGACTGCATGGTCAGCGATTCATCTGGCAACAGCTTCACATTCTCACGCTCCAAGAATATTCTCTGAGCCAAATCCGTCAACAACTTCATATTCAGCTTTTCCGACTTTCTAATGCCGGATGATTCAGGAATAAACTCCAATGCTCCCATACCACGCTTACCAATGAAGGACAAAATTTCAAGCGGAGTTATTTCCTGATTGCGAATGCCATTCTGTATGCGCCAACACTCAAACACCTGATTACCCCAAGCATCAGGTAAAGAATCAGCAAGAAAAGGAGGCAGTTTGCGGTAAAGCTTCGTTTCCCTGTCACCCATGATGGGACGACGGCTGGCAGGTGACTTGACAGAAGCCACCAGAGGGAACGGATCAAGCCTCCCACCAAGAAAAGCAGGATTGTACTCAAAAAACGAAACCCCTCTCCTTGCATCCCAGAACAAGCGACCGATTTCCTTGTCCCAAAGCATTATTTTTAATGAACTAGCTATCATGACTTCTTATGTTTTATTCGTTGAACTTTCTTTTCTTCTTTCATCAGGTACGCAGATGGCGGTAAATCCGGCATCAGTTCATCAAGGGCATCTATCTGCCCTATCGCCTTCAGCAGCAAAAGAAATGTGCCGAGTGAAACATTGCCAGATGTACCATTCTCAAACTTATGAATGGTTGTGATTGTAATACCCGATTGTTCAGATACCTCTTTCTGCGTCATATGGCTACGCAGACGGTAATCCTTGAATCTTGCACCAAGAAGCTTTACCAATTCTGGTATAGAATACTCGTAATAATCAACCATAATTTCTCATTTTAAATTATACTATAATATAAGTTATACGCTTTATTCAGCTTTATATTGTATTATACTTATATTTATAGGTACAAAAATACACATTTATTTTCAGATAATTTCAACTATCATGAAGATTTTCTGTTTTTTGCATACTTTTTAACCTTTCTGTAAGTCAAAAATCCAAAAAGCATACAAAACAAGCCCTAAAACTGACCCATTAAAGGAATGAACAGATTCACATTCCAAATTCCCCCTCGCAAATAGATATGATAAGATGAAGATAAATGAATGGACGCTACTCCAGGAAACAAGAAAAGTAGTAGGAATCAAAAAGGACGCATTCCAACAACCAAACTTAGAGAACAGCAGCCCTGCCAAATCCCGGCGTATCCATCAACATCACTGAGAAAATAGAGACAATCTAAACCTCTTTCAACCAGGCCTTCGAGTCCCCACCCTACGATGACCAGCCACTCCTCCATCAAGGAAGGCAAGCGAAAGGAGGTGACATCCAAACAAAAGAGACCTGTCACAAGGATGGCAAAGGACTACCACCTTCCAAAAACAAGCCACCATCTTCAAAAAAGTGAAGCAAAAGGAAGAGGAAGCAGATTCTTTCATATCGCCTGCAGGACCTCCTACCTATCTGTTAGAAGGTAGCCTACCCCCATTGCAACTCTCCAAACTTCTCAAAAAAATATAGATATAAAGAATCAGCCATCAGGCAAGCATCTGCGATACCTATTTATCCGATATAACCTCCTGTTATGACGGACGGCTGCGCCCTAAGAAAGCAACCGAACCGAGGGGAAGAAACCCTAGATAGAGCCTCTCCCCCACTCCCTGCTAAAAGACAAAACCAGCAAACAAGTCCAACTGCAGGGTACCAGAAAGCCGCCCCTTTAACTTCTTCACAAGTTTAGCTGCTTTCTTGTCTTCCTGTAGAAATCTGACCAGGCTATTGATAGCCGTATCATGCGCCTCATTCTCGGAACGAAAAAGACCGGTAAAAAGACCTGGCAAGAAAGACCATCCCCTGGTTCCATAGCTTACAAAAACCCCATATGTCCACAATCCATTGGGATGCTGCAATATTCTAATTTCCAGGTTTTCCTCAATCTTCTCTACTTGAGTGCGTGGTTGCAAGTAGGAAAGTACGTCAACCCAAAGATACTCATTGAGTTTAAGTTCAGAAGGAGCACGGACATACCCCAACTGCTTGAGCTTTACATAATCACGTCTGGCAAACTCTATATGCCGATTTCTCATACTTGAGTGGTCTGATGCAAAAAGACCTTCCAACTCCAAAATTTCATCATCTAAAATGTCAGCCATGTTGAAAAAGTTGTGGCAAGGTGGTTAGCCTTGCCGTTTCCTTCTTTAATCTGTCACCCTATAATAATACTGTAGCTTAGCCCCTTTGAGATTATCCTCTGCGTAACAAGCTGCTGCATGATAATACTTATCGTAAAGTTTGGCTAGCTCCATGTTTTTTTCATACCACTGGGCAATCTTATGATTCAACACCATAACAAGTTCAGTAATGTAAACACAATTGTCTTTCCATTCATTGAACGCACGATGGAATGTGTCTGTAACGGCATACCCGTCATCACTTTGCCTTTTTACGTGCTTAAAAGATGGAAGGCTCAAGAAGTCAGAACACCCAACAATCTGTAGAGAATCTTTTCTGGAATACCCAATCTCTGATTGTGGAAGGCTGCTTGAAAAGATTCTCTGCAGATAGCAGAAATGTGGTGTTTGGTATCTGACAAGCCTGCCATACCTTTGCACGTCAAAAAGCAACTGATGACAGGTAAGTCAGACAGAAAAAGCACGAGGTTTTATATCGATAGCAAAATTACCTATAGATATAATACATAGACAAACAACGCAATAGTATAAAAAGTTAAATCTGTTTACATTAGAATAAAACAAGGAAACATCAGTACAGCTTAAGACAAAAAAAAGCCATTGCCTAAGATCCAACAATCTCAGTCAATGGCCAACCCTATCTCTTAGCAGACATTTTACTTAAATGCCTGAATATACTGCTTTAAAGCATCACGTAATATCTCTTCACAACTCTTTTTTGTCTTAATCTTAGTAAGCATAAGCTGCTCATAATCTTCATCAGACAAATAAGTCTGAACACCATGCATAGTGGCTCTTTTCTCTGCAAGAGACATCTTCTGTTTCTTAACAACAGGCTGTTCATTACCAGGACGTACTGCCTGATTCATATTACTAAACGCTGCGCGAAAATCCTTTCCTGCCATAATTCTAAATATTTATAGATTAAACAATTCTTTAATTACTAAAGAGTAGTCATTTGCTGCTGTACAATAAGGTGAATATGAGAACAGGTCAGTCAGCTCTGTCTGCGCTTCATTTACCTTGATGCAACGTCGAATACCATGCGACAAGACCTTATCACCATATATCTCTTTAAGAAAACCCAGCGCCTGACGGACAATGCGAGGTCTCTCATCCAGCATTACAGGTAACAGACCTAATAATTCAAGATCTTTATTCAAGGCAAATCTGCCATTTTTTACCTCATTCAATGCTCCAAGAATGGCAGCCAAACCATTCACAGAAAGTCCTTCCATCTGAACTGGTATAAGCAAATGACTGGCAACAACCATAGCATTGTAAGTTGACTGAGACAATGCTGGAGGGCAATCAATGAAGATATAGTCAAAGAAATCTATAGGATCAGTGATACCTTCACCGGTAAAATCTATGCAAGGACTGCTGATGCAAGCTCCTAACACTTGACGAGGAGATCCGGTATTCTGAAGGAAAGGATCCACATCCTGCATTTTTGCAGAACCTGGAACATAATACACACCTATCTTAGACTTGTATATAGGAAGACCCTTACAAGCAATCATAGAATCAAAAACAGTAGCACAACCTTCTGGAGCATGGTTCAAAAGGGTTAAGTTACACTGAGGATCCAAGTCTATCTCAAGGATTCTTAGATTCTTATCCTTTCGGAGCATACCAGCTGCAAGATTTTGCACTGTAGTCGTTTTGCCAACGCCACCCTTATTATTGACGATAGCCAAGATCATTTTCAGTCTATTTTCCATATCTTTGACTTTTAATTATTAATTTATGGTGCAAAGATACATTAAATAATTAAAATAAACAAGAGAAATCGCAAAAAAGTTTGTTTTCAAACATAATATTTTGCAAACATGTTTGTGTACATATAAGTTTGCAAGCATCAAACAACTTATATCATACTATTAATCAAACGTTTATAAAAAGCAATTAAAAAGGTTTTCAAACATACATGTTTTTATGTTTTTCGGCTTACGGTTTTACAAACAGTCAAATATAATAACTTTCAAACATAAACGAACTGAGTATAAAAAAGTAAAAGGGACAGTTAAGCAACACTATAAAGAAAAGTAGAGCTGATAGTAGTTCCAGACGGAAACACCTACATCCCTACTCCACTCTATTAACATCAACAAGAAACATACCTCTCAAAAGTAACATACAAAGATCAGATAAGGAAAGAAAAGGAGATAGCAGATAATTGATGATAGCAATACCAAACAAAATCAAGCAACACCAGGATAAAACTGTTAGGAAACATTCAGGAATACCAACTTACGAAAAAAACATGGATCCATGTTCAAGTCATCAAAAAGATTATAAAACAAATTATTGAATGAAAAATGTAAATTCTCCCCAAAAATGATAATCTTTGCAAAGCGTCTGATAGAAAGACCAACCGAGTGAACGTTTGATGGCATTGTTCGTCACCCTCAGACACTCTCTCTGGCCAACCACCGAAAGAATTCACGACCAAATTCTAACATACATGGTTGCGGTCTTACAAAAAAGATAGTAAATATGAAATGCATCACAAAGGTAATGAACCGAAATGCTAAATGCAAACAGGTTTGCTTTCAATCATACACGTTTACATTATACATAGTTTGCCGACTATCAAACAATCAAACAACCAAAGAAAAAATGTAAGCTAGTTTTCAAAGGAAGCAGTGTAAAAAAACAAAAGACTTTGTTTAATTGGAATCAAACATACAGATAATCATATATACGTAATTATCGGTTTGCAAAGAACCAAACAATCAAACATACAAAGTTACATGTATTCATGTAAGCAAGCTAACAGATAAAACAGGAATGTAAAAAGTTATAGAAAACAAAGGAACATGTAACCAAACATACATGTTTACAAACACATAAAAAAGAAATAAGGACATTTGATACACCTGCAAGTTTCAAATATTCAAACACACAAACAATCAAACGTCCAAACATACAAACAAAAAGTATGATCAAAACTAAAAAGAAACAAAGAATCTAAAGTGATAAAGTACATTACAAATAGTAAAATAAAACAACCTAAAACCCAATAATATATAATAGTAAATACACGTATACAAACATACATGTATTCATGTAAGCAATATTACAAATATATTAATAACTTACATATCAGTAAGTTAACAGCTCAAAGAAACACCAGAAAAACTAATTCTAACTTTCAAAGATTCATTCTTTCAAACATATTTGTTTTCAAACATACAAAGAGTTCAGTAAAATAGGAATATATTAGTAAATATGAGAAAGTAAACAGGAATAAATAAAAGTCATAGGGTATCATGAATTTAAACAAGGATTCAAAGAAACATGTTTTCAAACATACAAAATAGATACCCAATTAAGCTCATGCAACAGTTAACAGACTAAACCAGGATAAAACGATTCTAATACAAATATTTATGTTTTTGAGTTTACAAACATACATGTAAACAAAAGATATTGTATAAAAGAGATAATAATATGATAACCCGTATTCTGACTTTATATCTTTCAAGTAAACATGTTTTCGGTTTTTCATGTTTAGAAGTAAACAGCTTCACAAAATACATATTTTTCAAACATTCAAGAAATTTTTCACAAAGTCAACAATATAATGAAAATCAGGCAGCAATACGGATAATAAAACATACTAAAAATCATATAAACAAAACAGCATGTTAACCAAGATACATAATAACTAGAATACAAAGAAACAAGAATGTTTGAGATCAAAAGAACAAGAATCAACCAGACAAACTTGCAATTAAACGAGCAAACAATATTTCTTGAAAAAGAAAGAAGGAGAGGGCACAATGATAAATAGAGATTCAAAAAAAATGGAAGAGTGACAAATGAAATACGTTTGCGTACGGGTTTTCACTTTTTCAGTTTATTTTGTTTTCAAACATACCTGTAAACATATACTATAGCTATATATCTATATATTAATGTATTAAAAAACGCAATACAAAAATACAAACATACTAGTTTGTAGGTTTTCAAACTTTCAAACAAATATAGAAAGTAAAAGAGAACATATCATCAGGTGAAAAGATTTGGAAAGCTCAATACAAAATAAGATAGTAAAGAATAACAAAAGTATGTAAGATAGATTATTGATGGGGTGGGGTAGCAGGTATCTTATACAACTATGACAGTTAAGTCTATCCAACTATAATTAATAACAGCATCTGATACAAATTCGTGTTACGGCAGTCACAAATCATCTATGTCTCATGGTAACCTATCGCCACGTTGCTAATACTATAAGCATGTAGGGTAGGGGAGAAACTAATTCCCATGCTCTGAACAAAATGGATTCTAAAATACAATAAATAATAAAGTATGGCGAACATTTTTATTTATTTTCAAACATGTTTGGAAACCTGCAAATAAGATATAATTCTATAGATCAGCAATTTACATTATACTACAATCAAGTAAGGTAACCTACATGTAAATGTGCTTACAAACTTTCAAACATACAAACTTTTAATGATAGCGTTCAATCAAGAATGATATAGATGTGAAAATATCCAGGTATTAGCAAGTAAGAGGCAAAGGAAAATGCCGGAAATATGTTACAGAATAGGGAAGGGGAGAGGACAAAATACAACGAGAAAGGGCATGCCTTGCTGAAGACATGCCCCGTATATACTATTCTTCCTCAGAGATTTCAACAGATGGGATCTCACCAAGATAGGCCCCCATATTCTTCCTGTCTCTCCATACAAAAACATCATTGATAAAATTCATCAACTTCTCATGCTGCTCATGGATGCTATCAGCAATTTGATTATAATAGTCTAAATCCTCATCTTTAGAAGTAGAGGTAAGCTGAATATTCAGGTCATCCAGAGCATCGAGATGAGCATTGAGCTTGAAATACACTTGCTGATAATAATTCCTTTTCTCCATTTCCTCATGATGAGTAGATTCTAAAATCATTCTCAGGCCTTCATCCTGTTCCGAGAAGTCAACTTCTTCTAGTGGAATGAATGCAGTGGCAGCTTCATCGCCAGCCAGGATGAAGAATACAACCAACCTATCTCTACCATGCCAAATGTGATGTGGGTCAGTTTGCAACCAATTCTTCACTTTGCGCACAGATGGAATAGATGAATTGAAACTAGATATTATTTTCACCATAATTTTATGTATTAATCGTCAAACAATCTACCTTGTACTCCCTTACCTGGCTTTCCATTCATATACGGAACTCCATAATCTTCATAGAGCATCTTGCATACTGAACCACAGATTTTTCTCTCGTTAGTATCAAAATCATCTTTACTATATCTCAAGGCTATTTTCTTCAGCTGCTTGGCAATTTTCTCTAGAATTTCAATTCTTTCTGACTGCGAGTCAACTGTAGAAACAGATTTGCTGATGGCAGTGATATAATAGCTGGACTGCTCAACTCTGAAATGCGCACGAAGGAAGGTGTTGATCTGGGTGATGATCTTGGTCAGTTTTGCACCATAACCTTCTGACAGAATCTTAATCTGTGTTGGTGTAACCGGCTTCTTTGCACCAAGTCTTGCAGTATTACCATTTGTTTCTATGATAAAATAGTAGGCAGTAACAGCACCTCTGGAGTTCTTGCTCTTAACCTTATAATCAAAACAAACGTCACAAAGTCCCTTTTCGTAGAGTTTCCTGATGTCGTTCTTAGCCTTGTCAAGCACTCGTTTCTTGAAATCAGAACCGTTTTTATACTGTTCTTTCTGGATAATGTTGCCCTTTTCATCCTTAATTTCTAGAAGGTTGAACATCTTCTTGATATCATGAACGGTCATGAAGAAGATCTTGTCTTCCTTGTTGCGATACTGACAGCAGAATTCATAGAAGCGTTGTGAGTACACACTCTTGAAGCTCATCTCAATATACATGTCAAAGACAGTAAATTCAGATGAGAGGTTGGTGAAGTAGGGGAGGAGTACTGGAGTAATACCCACAGTGTAGGTCTCTTGATCAGGATGCTCATCCACATACGACAATAAACCAGCATAAATGCGGTGACCGTCTTTGGAATGAAAGACCTTCTTTGAATCAGTAATGTTCTTTAATGCATTGAAGGCATAATCCAAGTTTGAGCTATGCCCGGATACACATTCAAGCAGCTGGCTACGAGTCAGGGTAAGCTGATACTTCTCTGGATGTCCATCTGGAAGATCCTTGTTTTTCTGTATACCACGAAGAATCTGCAACCAACAATTTCTCTCAACTGCAGAAAGATTGCTGATTGCCTGAGTAACATCGTTTGGCTGAGAAATAAAATAGTGTGGATTTTCTGCCAGAATCAATCCATCAACTTTCTTAGGACGCCCAGATTTCTTCTTAGCAATCTTGCCTCCTTCATCGCCAGAAGGTATTACCTCTGCAACGACCTCCTCAATTTCTTCCTTTTTCTTCGCTTTAGCCATGGCTGTATGATTTTAATTTTGGGCACAAAAATACATAATTTCTGCGACAATCCTCTTAAAAGAGTCGTAAATTACATTTTTTTAACCTCTAAAAGACAAGACAAAATTATAAAATCTAGAAACAATGAGTTCAAAAAGCAGGAAGTCATTCTATAACTAATTGAAAATCAATAGGGTAATTTGAGTTCTGAGCGTAAAAAACATGGTATCCGATTAGAAAATAGATGCGACAAAATTATAAGTAAAAATAAAATTTTGAATTAGATTGCGACATATATATAATATAGATTGTCGTAAACAAAGTTATTTCACAACTCTTCTTTGTAAGCGGCTCCGCGTTTATACCTTGCCCTTTATCGTAAAAGTTCTTACCTTTGCACCATAATTTTAAAAGCAATGAAATTATGAGAGCAACAGAACGTTATGAGAGGGCATGGAATGCCTTCCAGATTCATTTGAATCATAATCCAAAAGCCAGTTTGATTCCTTTTTTAAAGGAACGGCATGTAAACCATCGCTCGATGCATAGATGGATGTCAGAGAAAGGTTATTCCGTTAGGTTAGCCAAACAGCAGATCCGTCTGCTTCAGGCCGAAGCCCGTAAGGAATGTTCCGAGGCAATAGCCAAGGACACTGGGATGATGTTCCTTCCCATGGAAATGCCATCCGAACCCGTCTGTCCAGAGAACTATCTTTTTGGCATAACCCTAACCTTCCCAAATGGAACGATAGTCACCATCAAGAAAGGTAGCGCCAAATCTGTCATGCATCTGATGAAACTTTATGAAAAGGAGGATATGCTATGTTTGGACTAAACGAAAATACCCAGTATTACGTCTGCCAGCGATATGTCCGAATGAACATGGGCATAAATGGCCTGTACCAGATTGTGAGGACGGAGATGGAGCTGCCGCCACTCGGTGGTGCCGTCTTCATCTTCTTCTCAAAGAACCGCCAGCAGGTAAAAATGCTCTTTTACCTTTGCACTCGGAAACAAGTTTAAACGAATTGGTTAACGGGTGTTAAGGTGAACTATAAAATGCTCTAGAATATCACTATCATTTGACTCAGTCCTTCGCCAAGCCAAATGTTTTCTTGTATCCATTTAATATTAAAATGTTAATAATATGGATAAAGAACTGTATTTTGGCGTAGATGTCTCCAAGAAGACTCTCGACCTTGCTTATTATGATGGTGAAGCCATCGATTGGAAGAATGCCCATATTCAGGTGAGCAATGATGATGCTGGATTCAAAAAGATTGGCTCCTGGGTTGCAAAGGTAGGAAAAGACTTTGCTACCTTTTTGTTCTGTATGGAATATACTGGACTTTATAATCAAAACTTCAGATTATGGCTGGAATCCAAAGAATATATCTATGGTATGGTGGAACCTCGCAAAATGCATCGCTTCGAGCCAGACTTGGATGATGACCAGCGCTCTCTAGACCGTATCAAGACTGATGAACTGGATGCTTTCAGAATAGCAATCTATTGTGAGCAGAACCACAAGAAGATTCTTCGCAATCCCTCCAAACTTCCTTCATCTGTCTATTTCAAGTTGAAGAGATTGCTGGCTGAGCGTAAGCAGAACACCAAACAGTCTGTTCTTTACAAGCAACAGCTTCATGATATCTGCGCATACGACACAGACTTATCCGTTGAACGCAAGAAACTCCTGCTGAAGAACATGCAGGAAAACCAGAAAGCAATAGACAAGGAGATTGACAGCTACATGAATGAAGATACAAGCATCAGAAAGAATTACAATCTGCTGACCTCCATTCCTGGCATTGGTCGCATCATAGCGTTGGAAACCATTGTATTGACGGAAAATTTCACTGCAATCAGCAATCCTCGCAAATATGCCTGTTACATAGGAATAGCCCCTTTTAAAAAGGAATCTGGTACCTCAGTAAGAAAGAAAACGGGTGTTTCCAAGAAAGGCTTTTCTGAAGCCAAGGCAGACTTATCCATAGCTGTCCTTTCCGCCATAAGGAACAATCCTTCAATAAGAGACTATTGGATACGCAAGAGAAAGGAAAAATGCGGTGGCATCGTACTCAATGCCATCAAGTTCAAGCTAGTCCTTCGTATGTTTGCCGTGATAAAGCGTGGAACACCATATGTGGAGACAGATGCATATAAGAACTAAAATGCAGCAAAAGTGAACTATCGCACTTCTTAGAGCATAACTATTTCCCGACTAAGTCTTTTGTCTGCGTTTTTTTCACTACCTTTGCCGGAGCATCTGAAATGGAAGGAACTCCGGACGGGGGTAGTGAACTATTTTGTCTTAGACAAAGACCTTTCCCTGATCTAGTCTCCCCAGCCTGAAATGCCAGGTCAAGTGCCGTTTAGGGAATTAGCCGTGGAAGCTTTTAAAAGATGTGGCTTACCCTGACATAGAGAGCTCCTTCCTGCAAAATGCGGTACAAAGGTATGAAAAATAAATCATTTATCGGCATCGACATCTCAAAAAATGTCATTGACGTATCAATTTTCTGTGAAGAAGCCCCAATTAAGGACTTTTCTCACGATGTATTCAACAATTCCCGCAAGGGATTTGGCGAAATGTGCACATGGCTCAAGAAGAATCATGTGGTTCTCTCGAACTGTCTCTTTGGAATGGAGTTCACCGGCAGCTATTCCATGGAACTGGAGAAGTTTCTTAATGCCAGGAACTATCAGTTCTGCATGCTCTCCACCCATGTGGTAAAGCATTATCCCATGGAACCCAAGGACAAGAGCGACAAGATTGACTCTGCCAAGATTGCAGACTTTCTCTATCGCTATAATGGTACCGAATGTGTCAAGCCTTATAAAATGCCTGACAAGACCATGCAGAGACTCAAGGCACTGATGAATGAGCGTAAGTTCCTGGTGGAACAGCGTACATGCTTCATGAACAGAAGACAGCTGTGCACCACAAAGGAAGATGCCCAGTTATATGATGGCTACATCAAGAAATTCAGCCGTGACATTGATAACATCGAGTTGGAAGAGCAGAAGTTGCTGGCTACAGACGATAGCCTTTTGGCTACTTACAAGAATCTTCTGACAATACCAGGAGTCGGCTTCGTCAATGCCATAAATGTCATTGTCATTACCCGAAACTTTACCGCATTTGAAACAGCAAGGCAATATGCCAGTTATGTCGGCGTGGCACCGCACTCCCACACTTCAGGCACCAGTGTGAGATGGCGTCCCCGACCTTCAGCACGCTGTGATGGTCAGGCGAAAGCGGATCTATCCATGGCGGCCACAGTTGCTGTACAATATGATGCAGAGTTACAATCATTTTATAACCGTAAATTAGGAGGTAAGCAAGATTCAGACACTAAACGCAAGGCATTGAATGCCGTTAAGTTCAAACTTGTTCTCAGAATGTTCGCCATAGGTAAGCAGAACAGAAAATGGGAACCGTTGGATTCAAAGAGCAGCAATGAAAAACTTGCAATATCATAAGTCCGAAACAAGTGAACTATAGCAGTCTGTGCTACTGCCATTTAGAGTCTTGTAAAGACACAAACACGGATAACTAATTAGGAATCTAGCCACACGCTATTAAAAGAACGAGTTCCGTGTTGATTTGTAACAGAAAAATCATTTTTGACCATTTCTGCTACCGATATTTTAGTGCCTGTATGCTTCAAAACGCCTCTTTTATATTTATTAACACAAAAAATTGCTCAAAAATTTGGCTATGTCTTAGGAATCAAATGGGATGGCGACGGTTTCCTGCTGTACCAGAAGCGACTGGAGCGAGGAACCTTTGAATTGCCATTCTTTGATTCCCAAAGCAAACAATGCAAAATGCCTTACAAGACGCTATCTGCCATCATGAGCGGAATTTGCCTGAAAAGTATGAGATATCGAAAACGGCTTAATCTGTAGGTGTGTAAGGTTGTGTTTAATAGGTTGTATATCAGTAAGATAGTAAAAATAAATATCTGAAAATCCTTGCATGTCTCGATATTTTTTCGTACCTTTGCACTATGAAAAAGGACGAAATTATAGTACTTTTGAAGGAACAGCTTCAGCTTGCAAACGAACAGCTTCAGCAAGCTAATGCTACGGTGAGTTCGTTGACTGCACAGGTCAACGAACTCATTGAACGTATAAAGTCATTAGAAGAACTACTCGTCCAGAAAGGAATCGCCATTGACAAAGCGAATCGTCAGAACAAGGCACTCGGCAAGCTCGTTTCAGGCAAGAAGTCCGAACGTCAGGAAAAGAATCCACAAGCCTCGATGACGCAGGAGGAATTTGACAAGAAGAAAACAGAGCAGGCCGAAAAGAGAAAGGCACGCAAAAACAACGGTGCCAAGCGTGACATGCATTACGAGATGAAAGAGGTGCATGTTACGATAGATCCAGTCATGGATGCAGGGCTTTTGAAGACGTTGCGTCTCTTCGGAACTCGTACCTGTATACGTTACAGCATGGAACCCATCAAATTCATCAAGACCGTGTATCACATCAACACTTATACTGATAGAAGTATCATGTATCCGGGGAAAACTCCGCCGGCTCTGTTGTTGAATTCTTCCTATTCACCTTCCTTTGCAGCAGGACTCCTGCAGATGCGATACATCTATTCCATGCCGGTAGAGCGAATCATCAAATACTTTGCCGACAATGGGTTTACGTTAAGGAAAACCACGGCAAACAAGCTGATTGCCAGAAGTGCCGATGTACTGGAAAACTTCTATAAGGCTATCTGCCAAGTAGTGTTGCAGCAGGATTATGTCTCGGCGGACGAGACATACCATAAAGTACTGTTAGCCAAGACAAAGCCTGCGGACAAGGGGTCGAAGAAAGGCTACTTCTGGGCTGTAAGTGCGCCTAAACTGGGACTTGTCTTCTTCGTATATGAGGATGGATCACGCTCAGAGCAGGTCATACTTAACGTATTCTCTGATTATAAAGGTACCATACAGAGTGATGCATATGCTCCTTACCGGAAACTGGAGTCGGATGCTTATCCTGACATTATGAGAATCGCCTGCCTACAGCATGTCAAGAGAGATTTCATCGACTGCGGCAAGGAAGACAAGGATGCTCAGGAAGTCGTAGATATCCTCAACAGATTTTATCGAGAAGACAAAAAACATAAGGTTGGGGTAAATGGATGGACCGTTGAAGACCATCTAGCCTATCGGCAGTCATATGCACCGGACATTTTACAGGATTTATTGGAGAAACTGGAGGAAATATCTTCCAGGAAGGATTTGCTGCCCAAGTCTACCTTGGCGCAGGCGGTCGGTTATGCCCTTAATGAATATAATGCCATTTGTGACATCTTCAAAAGAGGTGATACGGCTCTCGATAACAACTATATTGAGAGAATCCAGAGGTACATATCACTATCAAGAAGAAACTCAATGTTCTTTGGTTCGCACGAAGGAGCAAGCCGGGCGGCTATCCTATATTCCATCGCCATCTCATGCAGGCTGAATGGCATTAATCTGTTTGAATACATATGCGACGTAATAGAAAAGACTGCAGAATGGCAACCCAATACCCCATTGGAAAAATATAGAAACTTACTTCCTGACCGATGGAAAAAGCAGTAACAGCATTAGTTTAATCAGCTGTTACTGCTTTTTTTGAATTATGCAAGGTATAAACGCGGAGACGCTT